>NZ_QKRU01000015.1:0-113605 GCF_003234055.1 Pseudomonas sp. 57B-090624 | reverse complement strand
CCAGGCGCTGATCGACCTGCACCTGGAAGACTACTGGCCCAGCCTCAAGGGCCAGCTCAGCGCGCGCTGAGCTGGCCCTTGAGGCTGGGCCAGTAGTCTTCCAGGTGCAGGTCGATCAGCGCCTGGTTGGTGAAGCGGGTGGCGAGGGATTGGCCGATGTCGACGTCCTCGCGGATCAGGCGGTTGTCCAGGGCATAGCGGGTGAGGGCCTGGTAGTGGGCCTTGAGCTGCTGGTCGCTCTTGGGCGCCCAGCGCTCCTTCCAGGCGACCGGATCGCCCTGGTCGTCGCGGCGCAGGACGCTCTCCGGGGTGCCGGCACGGGAAGAGAGCTGGTAGTAGGCGTCCTGGTTCTGCTCCTGGGAGATCCACCAGGCGGCCTTGACCCAGGCGGTGGCGAGCAGTTGGGTGACGTCCGGGTAGCGCTGGATGAAGTCGTCGGTGCCCCAGAGGTCGGAGACCAGGCGCCAGTCGTTGGAGCCCTGCTTGGTGGACCAGATGATGCGCCCCACGCCCTTGTCTTCGAGCAGGTAGGACTCGTTGAGCAGCACGGCGGCGTCGACCTTGCCGGCGGAGACGGCGGCGGCGCCGACTTGGGGGTTGAGGTTGGCGATCTTGAAGTCGGTCAGGGCCAGGCTCCGGCTGGCGAGGAAGTTGCTGAAGGCGAACTCCCAGGGGCGGCCGCGGTGCAGGGCGATGCGCTTGCCCTTGAGGTCGTCGATGCTTTTGGCCGGGGAGTTGGCCGGCACCACCAGGTACACGTTGTTGCCGTTGCCGCCGGGCACGACCAGCTTGCCGGGCACGCCGCCGGCGGCGCCGATCACCGAGGGCAGGTCGCCGCGCACGGCGAAGTCGATGCTGTTGTTGGAGAAGCCTTCGTTGATCTGCGGGCCGGCGCCGGCATGGGGCAGGGCGATCCAGTCGAGTTTGATGCCGCGCTTGTCGAGCTCCGAGGCCAGCCAGCCTTCTTCGATCACCCGGCCGGGGATGCCGCCGAACACCGGCTTGCCGCCCTGGGTGTAGGCGACGATGGCGATCTTCACCGAGGCGGGGGCTTCGGCGGCATGGGCACCGAAAGCCAAGGCCAGGGCGGCGAGGGCCACCAGGCTGCTGCGCCAGATTCTGTTCATGGTTCCACTCCTTGCAATACGGGCCGGTGAGCCCGGCTGATGGAGCGGCGGGAGCAGGATGCATGCCATGGCGCGGGCGCTGGGCACCGGGGCCAGTGCTGGCGCGGGTTTGGCCGTGTGGGGCGTGCCGCGGGCAGCCGTTGCAGTGCTGGTGCCGGCACAAGGGATTGCTGGCGCGTTGCTGCTGGGGCAGCAGTCGGGCTGCTTATATCTTTTATGGAATATATAAATGCTAATTAATAATTTTTTAGTCTATTCGGATTGATGCACTATGGCGGCGCGCCCATCTCTGCCAGGAATGCATCATGTCGCTGCTCACCCACCCCAATGCTCGCGAGTTGACCAAGTCCGTGCGTGCCACGGTCCTGGTCTTCAAGGACCCGCGTTCGCAGGAGCTGCTCAACCGTATCGAGCGTCTGGCGCCGAGCGAGGCCAATGCCCTGATCATCGGCGAGACCGGGACCGGCAAGGAGCTGGTGGCGCGGCACATCCATCACCTCAGCCGTCGCGGCAAGGAGCCTTTCGTGGCGGTCAACTGCGGTGCCTTCCCCGAGTCCCTGGTGGAGAGCGAGCTGTTCGGCCACGAGAAGGGTGCCTTCACCGGGGCGACCAACAGCAAGGCCGGCTGGTTCGAGGCGGCCAACGGCGGGACGCTGTTCCTCGACGAGATCGGCGACCTGCCGCTGAACATGCAGGTGAAGCTGTTGCGCGTGCTGCAGGAGCGCGAGGTGGTGCGCCTGGGGTCGCGCACGCCGATCCCGATCAATGTGCGCCTGGTGGCGGCGACCAACGTCAACCTGGCCGATGCGGTGGTGGCGGGGCATTTCCGCGAGGACCTGTTCTACCGCCTGCACGTGGCGACCATCCGCCTGCCCCCGCTGCGCGAGCGGCCGGGGGATATCCTGCCGCTGGCCGAGTTCTTCCTGGAGGAGCATTGCCAGCGCCTGGGCTACAACCGCGCATCCCTGAGCGTGGAGGCCGAGCGCAAGCTGCTGACCCACAGCTGGCCGGGCAACATCCGCGAGCTGGAGAACGCCATCCACCATGCGCTGCTGGTGTGCCGCAACCAGCAGGTGCAGCCGGGTGACCTGCACCTGGTGGACATGCGCCCGTCGGGTGTGCGCCACGACACGCCGCAGGGCGTGCTGGCCGGCCCGGCCGCGCCGGTGGACCTGGAGGCGGCGCTGACGGCGCTGTTCGAACAGAACCGCCCGGACCTGTACGAGCACATCGAGGAGACGGTGTTTCGCACCGCCTACCGTTTCTGCCACGGCAACCAGCTGCAGACCGGGCGCCTGCTGGGCATCAGCCGCAATATCGTGCGGGCACGGCTGGAGAAGATCGGCGAGCTGGAGGTGAGCCCGAGGGGGGCGCGTATCGCCTGAGCGTCGGGCGGGTTACCGGGCTGAGGCCCGGGCTACGGGTGCAGAGACGAGAGGGGCCCAACCGGCGGTTGGGCCCCTTTTTCATGGGGGCGGGGGCGTGTCGTGGCGGGTCATGATGGGGTTCGCGTGGCTCTACCCATCCTGCGACTGCCGGCATTCGTTCGTGTTGGAACACAGGTGCTTGAAATATCGAACAGTCGGTGCGTATTTTGTGCACGCCGCCAATTCGGCGTGATCGCAGTACCCACAAGGACAACAAGCATGACTACCGACGTCCCAGGTTCCCTCGCAGAACGACTGGCAGGCATCGACGAGATCGAGTGCGTCACCCCTGACCTCAACGGGGTGATGCGGGGCAAGGTGATGACCGGCGAGGGCTTCCTCTCCGGCCGCCGTTTGCAGCTGGCACGGGGCGTGTTGCTGCAATGCATCATGGGTGGCTACCCGCCGGCGAAGTATTACGGCAGCGACGACGGTGACCTGGCGCTGGTGGCCGAGCCGAGCCAGGTGCACCGCCTGCCCTGGAGCGCCACCCCGCGCGCCCTGGCCATCTGCGATGCCCAGGAGCTGGATGGGCGGCCGTCCGGCCTGTCGACCCGCGGCCTGCTGCGCCGGGTGCTGGAGCGCTACGCCGCCCACGGCTGGGCCCCGGTGGTGGCCACCGAGCTGGAGTTCTTCGTCTTCGCGCCGAACCCCGATCCGCACCAGCCGTTCCTGCCGCCGCTGGGCCTGGACGGGCGCCGCGAGGATGGCTGCTCGGCCTTCAGCGTGACTTCCAACAACGGGCTGCGCCCGTTCTTCGAGGAGGTCTATGCGTGCATGGAGCGGCTGGGCATGCCCCGCGACACCTTCATGCACGAGATGGGCGTGAGCCAGTTCGAGATCAACCTGCTGCATGGCGATGCGATGCTGCTGGCGGACCAGACGTTCCTGTTCAAGCACATGCTCAAGGAGGTGGCGCTCAAGCACGGGGTGACGGTGGTGTGCATGGCCAAGCCGCTGGCGCATACGCCGGGCAGCTCGATGCACATCCACCAGAGCGTGGTGGCGATCGGGGACGGGCGGAATATTTTCAGCGACGGGGCGGGCGAGGCGACCGATGCCTTCTACCATTTCATTGGCGGGCAGCAGGCGGCGATGGCGGATTTCACCGGGCTGTTCGCGCCGAACGTGAATTCCTACCAGCGCCTCTGCCATCCCTATGCGTCGCCGAACAATGCCTGCTGGTCCCACGACAATCGTGCCGCGGGGCTGCGTATTCCGGCCAGCGCGCCGGTGGCGAGGCGGGTGGAGAACCGTTTGCCGGGCGCCGACGCCAACCCGTACCTGGCCATCGCGGCCAGCCTGGCGGCAGGGCTGCACGGCATGGAACAGCGGATCGCGCCGAGCGCGCCCATGCAGGGCGAGTTCGATATTCCCGAATCCCTGGTCCTGCCCTGTACCCTGCATGCCGCTCTGGAGCGTCTGAAGCGCAGTGATCTGGCCCGGGAACTGTTCGGGGAGGAGTTCATCGAAGGCTACATCGCTACCAAGACGATGGAGCTGACCAGCTTCTTCGACCAGATCACCCCCTGGGAACGCCGCGTACTGGCCGCCCAGGCGTAGCATCCCCCCTGCGGGTCGCATATGGCGGCCCGCTCTTGTTCAAGGAGCGCATGGAAAGCCAATGGGTCGTGTCTTGAAGTCCTTTCGTGCCCTTTACTTCGCCACGCTGCTGATGCTCATCGGTTCCGGCCTGCTCAGTACCTACCTGGGCCTGCGCCTGGCCGCCGACAAGGTGGACGGTCTGTGGGTCGGTGCGCTGATGGCGGCCAACTACCTGGGCCTGATCCTCGGCGGCAAGCTGGGGCATCGGTTGATCGCGCGGGTGGGGCATATCCGTGCCTACGTGGCCTGTGCCGGTGCGGTGACGGCGGCGGTGCTGGGGCACGGCCTGGTCGACTGGCTGCCGGCGTGGCTGTTCATGCGCATGCTGGTGGGCCTGGGGATGATGTGCCAGTACATGGTCATCGAGAGCTGGCTCACCGAGCAGGCGGACGCCGGCCAGCGTGGCCAGGTGTTCGCCGGCTACATGGTGGCGTCCTACCTCGGCCTGGTGCTGGGCCAGCTGGTGCTGGTGCTGCATCCGAGCCTGGGCCCGGAGCTGCTGATGCTGGTGGCGATGTGCTTCGCGCTGTGCCTGGTGCCGGTGGCGGTGACCCGCAAGATCCACCCGGCGCCGTTGCACCCGGCGCCCCTGGAGCCCCGCTTCTTCATCAAGCGCGTGCCGCAGTCGATGACCACGGTGCTGATCTCCGGGCTGATGCTCGGCTCCTTCTATGGCCTGGCGCCGCTCTATGCCACGCGGCAGGGGTTGTCCACGGAGCAGATCGGTCTGTTCATGGGCTGCTGCATCCTCGCCGGCCTGCTGGTGCAGTGGCCGCTGGGCTGGCTGTCGGACCGACATGACCGGGCGATGCTGATCCGCACCGTCGCCGCGCTGCTGGTGCTGGCGGCCCTGCCGCTGGCGTTGATGCCGCAGGTGCCGATGGCGCTGCTGTTTCCCATGGGCTTCCTGGTCTGCATGCTGCAGTTCACCCTCTATCCGCTGGCGGTGGCTTTCTCCAACGACCATATCGAGGCGGAGCGGCGGGTCTCGCTGACCGCCATGCTGCTGATCACCTTCGGCGTCGGCGCGAGCATCGGTCCGCTGGTCACCGGTGCGCTGATGAAGCAGCTGGGGCCGAACATGTTCTATGCCTTCGCCAGCCTCTGCGCGCTGGTGCTGGTGCTGCGCGTGCGGCCCGACAAGGTGACCGGGCTGCACCGCGTCGACGAGGCGCCGTTGCATCACGTGGCGACCCCGGAGGTCAGTTCGCCCCTGGTGGCCGCCCTCGACCCGCGCGTGGACGAGCAGGTGGTGCACGAGCAGATGGGCGGCGACAGTTTCACGCCGCCGCCCCCCGAGGAGCCCCGTCCCAGCTGATGGCGACGGGCGCCCTTGATTGGCGCCGAATCAATGCCGCTCGCCGCTGTCGGAACTACTCGCCCGGGCGCTCGCTGCTGCGCGCCCGCTACCGGACCGAGGAGGGCTGACCATGAGCTTGAGCATTTCCCTGCACCTGCTGGCCCGGGCGCCGCAGCCCGGCAGCGTCAAGAACCGGCTGGTGCCGGTGCTGGGCGAGGAGGGCGCCAGCCTTCTGCAGCGACAGCTGGTCGAGCGGGCGCTGGGCCTGCCGGTGGCGGGGTTCGGCGAACGCTTCCTGTGGCTGGACGACGGGCCCGACGAGGCGCTTTCGGCTCTCGCCGGCGAGTTGGGCTGGACGGTGGTCGGCCAGCCGGCGGGCGACCTGGGCGAGCGCCTGCGCCGCATCGCCGCGCTGGGCCTGGCGGAGAGCGATGCGGTGGTGCTGTTCGGTCACGACAGCCCGGCACTGGATGCGGATTACCTGGCAGCGGCGTGCGAGGCCTTGCAGCAACATCAGGCGGTGCTCGGGCCGACGGAGGAGGGTGGCTACGTGCTGCTGGGCCTGCGCCGGGTCGATCCACGGCTGTTCGAGTCGATGCCCTGGGGCACCGATCAGCTGCTGGCGCTCACCTGCGAACGCCTGCGGGAACTGGGGTGGAGCCATGGCCAGTTGCCGGTGATGTGGGCGCTGGACCGGCCGGAGCACCTGCCGCGCCTGGCGGAGCTCGGGATAGAGATGCAAGTGCCGTGAGGACGTGCACCGCTCGCGAGGTGAGCGGTGCGGGTGGCTAGAACAGGTCGTCCTTGTCGAAACGTCGTGCTTCGCGCTGCAGCTGGTAGACGAAGCGTTCGATCAGGCGTTGCTCCTGGCCGCCGGAGCGGTAGAAGCGCATGCCGACGAAGGTCATGTCGAGCTTTTCGTCATAGCTGGCGTGGCGCAGTTCGACGGCGGCGACCAGGGTGCCGACCGGCAGCTGGGCGCTGAAGCGCTCATAGACCTGGCCAGGCTGCAGGCGGCTGGTGAGATCGCCGGTGAAGCGCAGCTTGCAGCCGGTAGCGGAGATATCCAGCATGTGCCCGGGCAGGCCCTTGGGCAGTTTGTCGCCGGCCAGTTCCACCACCGCCAGCTGGCTGAGCATCAGCGGAGCGCGGAAGGCATTGCGACGCTGGTGGTAGATCACCTCGTCGGGCAGCGGGCACCAGTAGCAGGCGTCGCCTTCGAACTCCCCGACGCGCACGGGCTGCGGGCATTCCCAGGCGATGCGCACGCCATCGCGGAAACCTTCCAGGCGGAAGCTCTCGCCATTGCGCAGGTAGCGCTCACCATCGTTGGGGATCATCTCGTCGAGGGCCAGCATCTTCTTGTCCTTGTCGATCTCGACGAGGTAGGTCTGGAAGCGCTGGCTGCGCTCGTTGAAGGTGATGATCAGCGGGTCGTGGTTTTGCTGCAGCAGACGAAGATTGGCAAGGATCTCCACCGGCGCCTTGAGCACCTTGGGTGGTTGGGGGCCATCTTCTTCGATAAACGCATTGGACACGTTCCAGGACTCTCCAAGCACGAATGACTTCCGGCACTAGCATACTGGCATCGTGCCGGTAATGTCGTCGTACCTTTATTGTTATCAGGCCTGGCTGAGCGGGCGCTGTCGCGGGATTTTAGCGGCACCGCCACGGCTGTCATAGAGGCTGGGAGCATCCTGACCACGCAGAATCGCCAGGGTGCTGCCGACCGAGGCCTGATTCGCACGAATCAATCGGCCATTGCGCTGGTTGGCGGTCTGGCACTGCTCGAGCACGGCGCTCAGTTCCTCGCTGCGGGCGATCAGGTCGGCCCCCAGTGGCGAGGTTTCGGCGAGCTTGTGCAGGCCGGCACGGTCGGCGGTCAGGTCCAGCGCAAGGAGGGCTTCGGTGCGCTCTTTGCCGTGGGCATCGAGCAGGGCGAGCAGGGGCTGCTTGTCGGCGAGGATCTTTTCGAGATGGCCCAGGTCACGCTCGGTGAGGGCCTTGAATTCGGTATCGATCAGCTCAAGCAGGCGCTGGGCGTGGCCGATATCGTGGGTGAACAGGTCGAGCAGGATAGTGTCTTGCATCGCGGGCTCTGGGGATTGGGCGTCCAATATCCCCAGCGCTGCCGTGGGACTAGCGCTGGGATTCGAAGTCGAGCAGTTTGCTGGCCACGCGCTGACTGTCTACCTGATAGGAGCCGTCGGCAATGGCCTGTTTGATTTTTTCGACGCGTTCCTTGTCCACGGTGGGCAGGTCACGCAGTTTGTCGGTGGCTTTCTGCAGGTTCTGCGCCTCGCTGCTGAGCTGCACGTTCTCACCGGTCTTGGCGGTCTTGGCCGCGTCGGTGGTGGCAGCCTGCGACGGAGTCGTCGAGCTGGAGACGGCTTCGTTCTTGCCGCCGGCCTGGGCGTTGCTCGTACGGCCCGTACCGGGCGGCGTAGCGGCGTTATTCAGCCGGTTGAAGTCGATGACCATGATGCAGAACCTCTGGGTGTTTGGACGCTTACCGACGCTATCGGCAATGCCTAACGAAACTTTAGGCAAATTTCCGGACTTTTTTTCCGGACCTGCAAGTGACGTCGGAACGGCACTTTACACGAGATGGCGTATTTGCATACAAGACCCGTGCCTACATTGCCACTTCGACCTGGCCCGGGCCTACTACCCGGGCTTTGACAACGCGCTTGGACTGCAGGTTGCGCACTCTTATCTGCTGCCCCGGCGAGCCATCGGACAAGGCCTCGCCTGGCATGCGCACGCTGATGCTGCTGCTCCTGGCGGTGATCACCACCTGGTCGCCCTTGCGGATCACCTCGGCGGTCTCCAGGTGCACCGGCGCCAGCACCTGGTCGGCGACCACGGCGCGGGTCAGCTTGAAGCCTTCGGCCTGTGCGGGGTCGGTGAGGTAGCCCTGGTTGAGCAGGCCTACTTCGCGTTCCACCAGGTTGTAGTCATCCGAGGTGACGACCGCCCCCCTGCGTAGCGGACGGGCTACTACTATTACTTCCCGGAACAGCCGCACCTGCGCGGGGACATAGATGCTCCACGGCGTGCTGCCTTCGCAGCGCACGCTGACGGTCACCCGGCCTATGGGTTGTGCCGGGCTTTCCAGTGCGACCGTCAATTCCCTGTCGCAGGCGGCGAGACGCAGGCGTGGGTCGAGACGGTTGATCTGAATGTCGTAACGACCCTGGATATTGTTGGTCTGCAGATAATCCTCCACCGTGAACTCAAGAAAGCCTTGGGTGGAGCCGATAAGGACTTCGGGCGACGTGAGTTCCTCAGCCGAGGCGCCGTTGTGGCCGAGGCCGAGCAAAACAAGTAAAAGAGCCTTAAAAAGATGGCGGCGTTGTGCCATCGTGTGTCGGAAAATCGTCGTCATAGCGTTCATATCAAGATCAAAAGCAAGGCTCGTGCCGCCTGCTACTCTAAGGCGAAGCGTGCTGAAGCTAACAACGGGAGAGTCCTGGCATGGCCGGTGTATTGGATTCGGTTAACCAGCGTACGCAACTGGTCGGTCAGAACCGGCTGGAGTTGCTGCTGTTCCGGCTGGATGGGACCCAGCTCTACGGGATCAACGTGTTCAAGGTGAAGGAGGTGCTGCAATGCCCCAAGCTCACCATCATGCCCAAGTCGAGCCCGGTGGTTCGCGGCGTGGCCAATATCCGCGGGGGCACCATTCCCATCCTCGACCTGGCCATGGCCACCGGTCGACGCGGGCTGGATGACCTGAAGAACAGCTTCGTCATCATCACGGAATACAACACCAAGGTTCAGGGTTTCCTGGTGCGCTCGGTGGAGCGCATCGTCAACATGAACTGGGAGGAGATCCATCCGCCACCCAAGGGGACCGGTCGTGAGCACTACCTGACCGCGGTTACCCGGGTCGACAAGAACCTGGTGGAGATCATCGACGTGGAGAAGATCCTCGCCGAGGTCGCACCGACTTCCGAAGTCATTTCCGAGGGCGTGATCGACCAGAACACCCAGGCCAGTGCCGTCACCAAGCGGGTGCTGATCGTCGACGACTCCTCGGTAGCCCGCAAGCAGCTGATCCGCTGCCTGGAGACGGTGGGCGTCGAGGTCACGGCGCTCAACGACGGTCGCCAGGCTTACAACTACCTGCACGACATGGTCGAGCAGGGCAAGGCGCCGGAAAAGGAATTGCTGATGATCATTTCCGACATCGAGATGCCGGAAATGGACGGCTACACGCTGACGGCGGAGATCCGAGGCGATGCGAGAATGCAGAAACTGCATATCCTCCTGCATACTTCGCTCTCCGGCGTGTTCAACCAGGCGATGGTGAAGAAGGTCGGCGCGGATGACTTCCTCGCCAAGTTCCGACCCGACGACCTGGCGGCGCGGGTGATCGAGCGGATCAGAATCGCTGATGGCGGCTGAGGGATGACTCCCCCAGGAAACAGATATGAATGAGGCGGGCCTAGTGTCTTCAGGTAACTTGGATTTCGAGCAGTTCCGGACCTTCCTGGAAAAAACCTGCGGCATCCTGCTGGGAAGCAACAAGCAGTACCTGGTATCCAGCCGCCTTAACAAGCTGATGGAGCAGAACGGCATCAAGACCCTGGGGGAGCTGATCCAGAAGATCCAGGGTTCCCCCCGTGGCGGCCTGCGCGAGCAGGTCGTCGATGCCATGACCACCAACGAGACCCTGTGGTTTCGCGACACCTATCCCTTCGAGGTACTGAAGAGCCGGGTGTTGCCGGAGATGATCAAGGCCTCGCCCAACCAGCCGCTGCGCATCTGGTCGGCGGCCAGCTCGTCCGGGCAGGAGCCGTTCTCCCTGTCCATGACGATCGACGAGTTCGAGAAGACCAACCTCGGTCAGCTCAAGGCCGGCGTGCGCATCGTCGCTACCGACCTGTCCAGCGCCATGCTCGCCGCCTGCAAAGCCGGCGAGTACGACAGCCTGGCGATGGGGCGCGGGCTCTCCCAGGAGCGCCTGACCCGTTACTTCGACCCCAAGGGGCCGGGGCGCTGGGTGGTCAAGCCGGCGATCCGCAACCGTGTCGAGTTCCGCCCGCTGAACCTGCTGGACAGCTACGCGGCACTGGGCAAGTTCGACATCGTCTTCTGCCGCAACGTGCTGATCTACTTCTCCGCCGAGGTGAAGAAGGACATCCTCACGCGCATCCACGCCACGCTGAAACCCGGCGGCTACCTGTTCCTCGGCGCGTCCGAGGCGCTCAACGGCCTGCCGGACCTGTACCAGATGGTGCAGTGCAGCCCGGGGATCATCTACAAGGTCAAATGACCCGTGGGTGAAATGAAGAAGGGAGGCGAAAGCCTCCCTTTTCATTTGCGCCGCAAACGGTGGCGCGTGTCCTCACACCAGCGTGCGGATCACGTTGATGTTGCCCTGGGTCGCGTTGGAATAGGGGCACACCACGTGCGCCTTGTCGATCAGGTCCTTGGCCACCGCCTTGTCGATGCCCGGCAGGGAGATGCGCAACTCCACCTCGATGCCGAAACCGGTTGGCAGCGTGCCGATCCCGACGATGCCCTCGATGGATGCATCGTCCGGCAGGGTGACCTTCTCCTTGCCGGCCACGAACTTGATGGCACCGAGGAAGCACGCCGAATAGCCGGCCGCGAACAACTGCTCGGGGTTGGTTCCTTCACCTCCCGGCCCGCCCAGTTCCTTGGGCGTGGTCAGCTTCACATCCAGCACGCCATCGGACGATACGGCACGGCCTTCACGGCCGCCGTAGGCTTCGGCGTAGGCGCGGTACAGGGCTTTTTCGATGGGCATTTCGATCTCCTCGGGTTCGTCGATCAAGGGGCGATGGCGGCGTTGCGCAGCGGCTGCCGCCAAGCGGAAACCAAAGCCTAGACCACGCAGATGAAAGGAGAGGGCGGAGCGGCAAGCCCCGCATCGGCCGTTGCCGCCCAGCGGCAATGACCACCCGTGCACGTTGCCGCCAGTGCCGGCAAAAGCGGTAATGCCTTGCCGTTTCCGCTGCGATTGCCGTTCGGATTTATCGCAAGCTATTGAAAATAAAGGAATATAAAAGTTGGCACAGCCTTTGCTGAATGTCAGGCAGGTAAACCGAACTGCCACTCGGCAAAGGTTAGAGACATGAGCATCAGCTTCGAAAGCGCCCTCGGCATCCATGAAAAGGCCCTCAGCTTCCGCACCCAGCGTGCCGAAGTGCTGGCCAACAACATCGCCAACGCCGACACGCCCAACTACAAGGCGCGTGACCTGGACTTCAAGGCCGTGCTCCAGCAGCAGGTGGAGAACAGCAAGGGCACCTTCCATGCCAACCTGACCAACGCGCGCCACATCGCCGCCGAAGGCGCCAGCCTGTTCGACGAAAGCCTCAAGTACCGCATTCCGTTCCAGCCCTCGATCGACCAGAACACCGTCGACCTGCAGCAGGAACAGTCGACCTACACCGAGAACTCCATGCAGTTCCAGGCCAGCTTCACCCTGCTCAACAGCAAGTTCAAAGGGCTGGTCAACGCCCTGCGCGGCGAATAAGGGGAGATCACCACCATGTCACTGTCCAGCGTCTTCAACATTGCCGGCACCGGCATGAGTGCCCAGAGCACTCGCCTGAACACCATCTCCAGCAACATCGCCAACGCCGAGACGGTGTCCTCCAGCCTCAACCAGACCTACCGTGCCCGTCACCCGGTCTTCGCCACCATGTTCCAGAGCCAGCTCAACAGCGAGAACGGCGGCAGCGCCTCGCTGTTCGCCGGCGAGGACGAATCCGGTCGTGGCGTGCAGGTGCTCGGTGTGATCGAAGACCAGAGCGCCCTGACCCCGCGCTACGAGCCGAACCACCCGGCTGCCAACGCCGATGGCTACGTGTACTACCCCAACGTCAACGTGGTGGAGGAGATGGCCGACATGATTTCCGCCAGCCGTGCCTTCCAGACCAACGTCGAAATGATGAACACCGCCAAGCAGATGATGCAGCGCGTACTGACCCTGGGTCAGTAAGGCGCGAGTGAGGGAACAAGATGAGCGTTGACAGCGTAAGCGGAACTTCGAGCAGCTCGGTCCTCGACCAGTACAAGCTCAAGGACAACGACAAGACCAAGGACAGCTCGCTGGGCAAGGACCAGTTCCTGCAGCTGCTGGTGGCTCAGATGAACAACCAGAACCCGCTGGACCCGCAGACCAACAGCGAGTTCGTCGCGCAGCTGGCCCAGTTCAGTACCGTGGAAGGCCTCGACAACCTGAACACCAGTGTCGAGAGCATCCTCTCCAGCACCCAGTCCTCGCAGGCGCTGCAGGCGTCCTCCCTGGTCGGCCGCAAGGTCATCGTCACCACCAACAAGGCGGTGGTGGACACCAGCGAGACCATGAAGGGCAGCATCAACCTCACCGGCGCCAGCACCAACGTCTATGTCAACGTGCTGGACAGCAAGGGCAACACCGTCAACCGCATCAACCTGGGCGCCCAGAGTGCCGGCCAGGTCAGCTTCATGTGGGACGGCAAGGATTCGAGCGGCAACGTCGCGCCGAACGGTACCTACACCTTCCAGGCCGAGGCGGCCATCGACGGCAAGACGGTGGCGATGTCCACCAACCTGCCGGCGAACGTGGACAGCGTCACCCTCGGCCTGAATGGTGCCGAGATGACGCTCAACCTCGCCGGGCTGGGCAGCGTCGCACTCTCCAAGGTCAAGGTCATCGGTCAATAATCGTCGGCGGCGCCGGCGTTACAGGAGCATCCCATGTCGTTCAATATCGGACTCAGCGGCATCCGCGCCGCCTCCAGTGACCTCAATATCACTGGCAACAACATCGCCAACGCCGGCACCGTCGGCTTCAAGCAATCCCGTGGCGAGTTCCAGGACCTGTACTCGGCCTCCGTGCTCGGTTCCGGCAGCAAGACCATCGGCAGCGGCGTGCTGCTGGGCAACGTCGCCCAGCTCTACAACCAGGGCACCATCGACTACACCGAGAACGCCCTCGACCTGGCGGTGAACGGCAACGGCTTCTTCATCACCAGCAACAACGGCGCCATCAGCTACACCCGCGCCGGCTACTTCGGCACCGACAAGAACGGCTACATCGTCGACAACAACGGCTATCGCCTGCAGGGCTACTCGGTGGATGCCAACGGTGCGCTGCAGAGCGGCGTGGTCGGCGACCTGGTGATCCAGACCAACAACCAGCAGCCCAAGGCCACCACCACCATCACCCAGCCGTTCAACCTCAACTCCACCAACACGGTGCCGACCAAGACGCCGTTCGACCCGGCCGACCCGACCACCTACAACTCGTCGACCTCGGTGAACATCTATGACGCCCAGGGCAACGCCCACGTCATGACCCAGTACTTCGTCAAGGCGGCCACCCCGGCCAACACCTGGACCATGAACGTGCTGATCGACGGTCGCAACCCGACCAACCCGGCCAGCACTGCGCCGATCAACACCACGGTGGGCTTCACCAGCTCCGGCCAGCTCGACACCACCACCTTCACCGGCACGGGCGGCTTCACCGTCAACGCCGACGGTACCCTGGGCATCACCGGCTGGGTGCCGGCGCAGTCCAACGGCGCCACTCCGCCGGTGTGGAGTGCCAACGGCGCCGCCGCCGCGCCGACCATCAGCTTCGATATCCGCGGCTCGACCCAGTTCTCCAGCGCCTTCGCGGTGACCAAGGTCGCCCAGGACGGCTACACCACCGGCCAGCTGTCGGGCCTGGAGATCGACGACGAAGGCAACATCTTCGCCCGCTACACCAACGGCCAGTCGAAGATCCAGGGCCAGGTGGTGCTGGCGAACTTCGCCAACGTCCAGGGCCTGACCCCGGTGGGCAAGACCTCCTGGGTGCAGTCCTCCGAATCCGGCGAGCCGGTCATCGGCACCCCGCGCTCCGGCACCCTGGGCGCCCTGCAGTCCGGCGCCCTGGAAGCCTCCAACGTCGATATCTCCACCGAGCTGGTCGACCTGATCGTGGCGCAGCGCAACTACCAGGCCAACGCCAAGACCATCGAGACCGAGAACGCAGTCACCCAGACCATCATCAACCTGCGTTGAGTGGTGCTTGCCGCCCGGGTCATCGGGCGGCAAGGACCTTGCCGCTGGCGGCAGCCCCTCGCCGCCACGGCATTCGAAGGCCCCTTGCTTGGGCCTTTTTCTTTTTGTTTTTCCCTTCCGTATCAGTGGCTTGCACTTATTTCTCCGTTTCTGGCACAGCAATTGCTGAATAGCCTGCAAAGAGTCAGCGGGCGTCAAAAGCCCACTCGGAGAACCCCATGGACAAGATGCTGTACGTCTCCATGTCAGGCGCCAGCCAGAACACCCTGGCCCAGCGCGCCCACGCCAACAACCTGGCGAACATTTCCACTACGGGCTTTCGTCGCGACTACGAGCAGGCCCGTTCCATGCCCGTGTTCGGCGACACCTTTCCGGCGCGCGTCTACGCCATGAGCGAGCGCCCCGGCACCGACTTCACACCGGGCTCCATGCAGGAAACCGGACGCGACCTGGACATCGCCATCGGTGGCCAGGGCTGGATCGCCGTGCAGTCGGGCAACGGCAGCGAAGCCTATGTACGCACCGCCAGCCTGCAGGTCGACGCCCTCGGCCAGCTGCGTACCGGCGACGGTTTGCCGGTGATCGGCAATGCCGGTCCCATCGCCATCCCGCCGGAGCAGAAGGTGGAGATCGGCGCCGACGGCACCATCAGCATCCGCTCCCTGGGCGAGGCCCCGAACGTGATGGCCGAGGTCGACCGCATCAAGCTGGTCAACCCCGATCTCAAGCAGCTGGAAAAAGGCACCGACGGCCTGATGCGCCTCAAGAGCGGCCAGCCCGCGCCGGTGGACGGCGCCGTCCAGGTGACCTCGGGCTTCCTCGAGGGCAGCAACGTCAACGCGGTGGAAGAGATGACCGCGATCCTCTCGCTGTCCCGCCAGTTCGAACTGCACGTGAAGATGATGCGCACCGCCGAAGACGATGCTTCGGCGATGGCACGGGTCATGCAACTCAGCTAATTACCAGTACGCGGCGCCATGAAACCGGCGCCCGAGGAGAACGAAGATGCTTCCGGCACTCTGGGTCAGCAAGACGGGCCTCGCGGCTCAGGACATGAACCTGACCACCATTTCCAACAACCTGGCGAACGTATCGACCACGGGTTTCAAACGTGATCGCGCCGAGTTCGAGGACCTGCTGTACCAGATCCGCCGCCAGCCCGGCGCGCAGAGCACCCAGGACAGCGAGCTGCCCAGCGGCCTGCAACTGGGTACCGGCGTGCGCATCGCCGGCACCCAGAAGATCTTCACCCAGGGCAGCCTGCAGACCACCGAGCAGCCGCTGGACCTGGCGGTGAACGGCCGTGGCTTCTTCCAGATCCTGATGCCGGACGGCACCGTCGCCTACACCCGCGATGGCAGCTTCCACCTGAACTCCGACGGCCAGGTCGTCACCTCCCAGGGCTATCCCCTGGAGCCGGCGATCGTGCTGCCGGCCGAGGTGCAGACCTTCACCGTGGGCGAGGACGGCACCGCATCCGTCACCACCTTCGGCAACCCCACCCCGCAGGTGATCGGCAACATCCAGACCGCCGACTTCGTCAACTACGGCGGCCTGCAGGCCATCGGCAACAACCTGTTCCTGGAGACCGCCTCCAGCGGTGCGCCGCAGGTCGGCACCCCCGGCCTGACCGGCCTGGGCAACGTGCTGCAGAACACCCTGGAAAACTCCAACGTCAGCGTGGTCGAGGAGCTGGTGAACATGATCACCACCCAGCGCGCCTACGAGATGAACTCCAAGGTCATCTCCACGGCCGACTCGATGCTCGGATTCCTCTCGCAGAACCTGTAATACCCCCGAGGTAAGTTGTCATGAACCGGCTGATCCTTCCTGTCTCGCTGCTCGCCACCCACCTGCTCACCGGGTGCGTCGCGCCGGCCGCCAAACCGAACGATCCCTATTACGCCCCCGTCCTGCCGCGCACGCCCATGCCCGCCGCGCAGAACAACGGCTCCATTTATCAGGCCGGCTTCGAAACCAATCTCTACGACGACCGCAAGGCGTATCGTGTCGGTGACATCATCACCATCACTCTCAACGAGCGCACCCAGGCCAGCAAGAACGCCACCTCGCAGATCAAGAAGGACAGCACCGCCAACCTCGGGCTGACCTCGTTGTTCGGCGGCGGCGTGCGGGTCGACAACCCCAGCACCGGCCTCAACCCGCTCAAGGCGGAGAACCTGTCCATGGACGTCGGCTACAGCGGCACGCGCGACACCAGCGGCAACTCCCAGGCGGGGCAGAGCAACAGCCTCAGCGGCTCGATCACCGTCACCGTCTCCGAAGTGCTGCCCAACGGTATCCTCGCCGTGCGCGGCGAGAAGTGGATGACCCTCAATACCGGCGACGAGCTGGTGCGCATCGCCGGCCTGGTCCGCGCCGACGACATCGGCACCGACAACAGCGTCTCTTCCAACCGCATCGCCGATGCGCGCATCACCTATTCCGGCACCGGCGCCTTCGCCGATGCCAGCCAGCCAGGATGGTTCGACCGCTTCTTCATGAGCCCGCTGTGGCCGTTCTGAGCAGGTGATTGCGAAGATGAAACGACTGACCGCTGCCCTCTGCCTGTTGCTCGCCGCCACGACCGTCCATGCCGAACGGCTGAAGGACCTGGCGAGCATTCAGGGCGTGCGTAACAACCAGCTGATCGGCTACGGCCTGGTCGTGGGCCTCAACGGTACCGGCGACCAGACCACCCAGACGCCCTTCACCCTGCAGACCTTCAACAACATGCTGGCGCAGTTCGGCATCAAGGTGCCGGCCGGCTCCGGCAACGTGCAGCTGAAGAACGTCGCGGCCGTGTCCATCCACGCCGACCTGCCGCCCTTCGCCAAGCCGGGCCAGGCCATCGACGTCACCATCTCGTCCATCGGCAACGCCAAGAGCCTGCGCGGCGGCAGCCTGCTGATGGCGCCGCTGAAGGGCATCGACGGCAACGTCTACGCCATCGCCCAGGGCAACCTGGTGGTCGGCGGCTTCGACGCCGAAGGCAGCGACGGCTCGAAGATCACCGTCAACGTTCCGTCGTCCGGCCGCATTCCTGCCGGTGCCACGGTCGAGCGCCCGGTACCCAGCGGCTTCGACCAGGGCAACACCCTGACCCTGAACCTCAATCGCCCGGACTTCACCACCGCCAAGAACATCGTCGACAAGCTCAACGAACTGCTCGGCCCGGGCGTCGCCCAGGCGCTGGACGGCGGCTCGGTGCGCGTCACCGCGCCGATGGACCCGAGCCAGCGCGTCGACTACATGTCGGTGCTGGAGAACCTCGAAGTGGAAGCCGGCCAGGCGGTGGCCAAGGTCATCATCAACTCGCGCACCGGCACCATCGTCATCGGCCAGAACGTCAAGGTGCAGCCGGCCGCCGTCACCCACGGCAGCCTGACCGTGACCATCACCGAAGACCCCATCGTCAGCCAGCCCGGCGCCCTGTCCGGTGGGCAGACCGCCGTGGTGCCGCGCTCCAAGGTCAACGCCGACCAGGAAGCCAAGCCGATGTTCAAGTTCGGCCCCGGCACCACCCTGGACGAGATCGTCCGTGCGGTGAACCAGGTGGGCGCCGCGCCTTCCGACCTGATGGCCATCCTCGAGGCGCTCAAGCAAGCCGGCGCCCTCCAGGCCGACCTGATCGTGATCTGAGGAGGCGGCCATGGACTCCAGACTCTCGGCAGGAATAGGCGCAGGCAGCCCCGTCGATACCGGCGCGTACACCGACCTCAACCGCATGGCCCAGTTCAAGGTGGGCAAGGATCGGGACAGCGACGCGAACATCAAGAAGGTCGCCCAGGAATTCGAATCGCTGTTCCTCAACGAGATGATGAAGGCCATGCGCTCGGCCAACAATGTGTTCGCCGAGGGCAACTTCCTCAACAGCAACGAGAGCAAGACCTACCAGGACATGTACGACCAGCAGCTGGCCGTGACCATCTCCAAGGGGCAGGGCATCGGCCTGTCCGACGTGCTGACCCGCCAGCTGACCAAGAACAAGGGCGTCTCCAAGTCCACCGGCCCGAACCCCTTCGCCCAGGTGGCCGAGACCAACGGCATCAGCTGGCCGCAGAAGGGCAGCAAGCTCGAAGCACCGGCCGACGGTCGCGACGACTCCAGGCTGCTGGCCATGCGTCGCATCAGCCTGCCGAGCAAGCTCACCGACCGCCTGCTGGCCGGCATCGTGCCCTCCGCCAGCGCCGCCGAAGGCGCTGCCCAGGCACCGGCGCAGAGCCAGGCCCTGGCCGGCTCCGACTGGCTGCCGGCCAAGTCCTATGGCGCCCCCGAGACCAGCGCCAACCGCATCGCCGGCAACGACGCCGTGATCGGCCGGCGCATCGCCCAGCCGCCACTGGCGCCGGGCAAGTCCGCGTTCAGCTCGCCGCAGGAGTTCATCGACACCATGCTGCCCATGGCCCAGGAGGCGGCGAAGAGCATCGGCGTCGACCCCCGTTACCTGGTGGCCCAGGCGGCGCTCGAGACCGGCTGGGGCAAATCGATCATCCGCCAGCAGGACGGCAGCAGCAGCCACAACCTGTTCGGCATCAAGTCCCATGGCTGGGACGGCCAGTCGGCCCGTGCCCTGACCACCGAGTTCAAGGACGGCCAGGCCGTCAAGGAAGCGGCATCGTTCCGCGCATACGATTCCTATCAGCAGAGCTTCCACGATTATGTGAACTTTCTGCAGGGGAACGATCGATATCAAGAGGCACTGGAAGTAACCGACAAGCCTGAGCGTTTCGTCCGCGAACTGCAGCAGGCCGGCTACGCGACCGACCCGCAATACGCGCGCAAGGTCGCCCAGATCGCCCGGCAGATGCAGACCTACCAGGCTGTAGCGGCCGGCGAGTCGGCGGTGCCCCGCTCATGAGGATGAGACATGGCTGACCTGTTATCCATCGGGCTGTCCGGGCTGCGCACCTCGCAGACCTCCCTGACGGTGACCGGACACAACATCAGCAACGTGAACACGCCGGGCTATTCGCGCCAGCAGGCCGTGCAGCAATCGAACATCCCGCAGTTCACCGGCGGCGGCTACATCGGCTCCGGCAGCCAGGTGGTCGACGTGCGTCGCCTGGCCAGCGAGTTCCTCACCTCGCAGCTGCGCACCGCCACCAGCCAGAACAGCGAACTGCAGACCTTCAAGAGCCAGATCGAACAGCTCGACGGCCTGCTGTCCAACACCACCACCGGCATCAGCCCGGCGCTGAAGAGCTTCTTCACCTCGCTGCAGACCGCCTCCCAGGACCCGTCCTCGGTGGCTGCGCGCGAAGCGGTGCTGTCCCAGGCCAAGGGCCTGGCGGACACCTTCAATACCCTCTACGACCAGCTCGACAAGCAGAACAGCCAGATCAACGACCAGCTCGGCGCGCTGACCACCCAGGTCAACTCCCTGGCCGCCAACGTCGCCAACTACAACGACGCCATCGCCAAGGCCCGCGCCAGCGGCGCCGAGCCCAACGACCTGCTGGACGCCCGTGACGAGGCCATCCGCCAGATTTCCGAGATGATCGGGGTCAAGACCCTGGAGCAGAGCGACGGCAGCGTCAGCCTCTTCGTCGGCACCGGGCAGCCGTTGGTGGTGGGCAACACCGCCTCCACCCTGCGCGCCAAGCCCGGCGTCGACGACCCGTCGCGCTACCAGATCGACCTGGTCACAGGCGGCGTCTCGCAGACCATCACCACGCAGATCTCCGGTGGCGAGATGGGCGGCCTGCTGGCCTACCGCGACACCGCGCTGGACCAGTCGTACAACGCCCTCGGCCAGCTGGCGATCACCCTCTCCGACACCATCAACAGGCAGCTGGGGCAGGGCCTGGATTCCGCCGGTCGGGCCGGCAGTCCGCTGTTCGGCAACATCAACGACCCGCAGTCGACGTCGCTGCGGGTGCTGCCGAACGTCAACAACACCGGCACCGCCAATGCCACGCTGAACATCACCGATACCAGCAAGCTCGGTACCAGCGACTACCGCCTGGATTTCGACGGCACCAACTACACCGCCACGCGCCTGTCGGACAACGCGCCGATGACGGTCACCGTCACCGGCACCGGCCCCTACACCCTGGCCTTCGCCGACGCCGCGGGCAACGACCAGGGCTTCCAGGTGCAGCTGGACTCGCTGCCGGCGGCCAATGATCGTTTCACCCTGCAGCCGACCCGGCGCGGCGCCACGGATTTCGAGAGCGTGCTCAAGACCTCCGACCAGCTGGCCTTCTCCGGCTCGGCGCGGGCCGAGGCGACCACCAACAACCGGGGCACCGGCACCATCAGCCAGCCGGCCCTGACCAGCGGGCCCTCGCCGATCGATGTCACCGACTTGCAGGACCTGTTCGGCGCCAGCGGCATCGCGCTGACCTTCGACGCGACCACCAACACCCTCAACGGCACCCTGCCGGCCGGCGCCACCCTGAGCTACGTGTCGCCGTCCACCACGGCGCTGACCCCGGGGCAGACCAACACCCTGCGGCTGAACTACACCGACCCGTCGACCAACAACAGCTACACCTACGAATTCACCATGGGCGGCACCCCGCAGAGCGGCGACAGCTTCAGCCTGGCCTTCAACAACAAGGGCACCGGCGACAACCGCAACGCCCTGGCCCTGGTCGGCCTGCAGACCAAGCCGGTGGTCGGCAACGGCAGCACCGGCGCCACCTACACCGATGCCTACAGCGGACTGGTGGAGCGGGTCGGTTCGCTGACCGCGCAGGTGCGGGTCAACTCCGATGCCAGCGAGGCGGTGCTGAGCCAGGCGCAGGAGAACCGCGACTCGCTCTCGGGCGTGAACCTGGACGAGGAGGCGGCGAACCTGATCCAGTTCCAGCAGTACTACAACGCCAACGCCCAGGTCATTCAAGTTGCGCGCGCGCTGTTCGATACACTCATAGGCGCCTTCAATTGAGGCTGATGTGAAATGAGAATCTCGACTATCCAGGCTTTCAACAACCAGGTCGCGGGCCTGCAGAAGAACTACGCGAACGTGACCCGGACCCAGGAGCAGATCAGCACCGGCAAGCGCATCCTCACGCCCGCCGACGATCCCGTGGCCTCCGTGCGCCTGCTGCAGTTGAGCCAGGAAGAGGCGCTCAATGCCCAGTACAAGTCCAACATCACCGCCGCGAAGAACAGCCTGAACTCCGAGGAGAGCATCCTCACCTCCGTCGGCAACGTGATGCAGCGCATCCGCGAGATCGCCGTCGAAGCGGGCGACGGTGCCCTGGACTCCACCGACAAGGCCTCCCTGGCCACCGAGCTGCAGCAGCGCGAAGACGAGCTGATGAGCCTGCTCAACAGCAAGGACGCCAGCGGCAAGTACCTGTTTTCCGGTTCCCAGGCCGACACCCAGCCCTTCGTGCGCAATGCCGACGGCACCTACAGCTACCAGGGCGACGAAGGCCGGCGCGAGGTCCAGGTGGCCAGCAGCAACTTCCTGGCCCTGGGCGACAACGGCAAGGACCTGTTCGAGAACGTCTTCAACGCCAACCGCGTGACCACCTCCAAGAGCGCCACGGGGACCGGCAGCACCGCGACCATTTCCCAGGGCCTGGTCGTCGACAAGACGGACTACGACACGGTCTTCCCGTCCAGCAACCCGCCGGCGGCCACCGACGCCATCGGCATCCACTTCCTCGATGCCCAGCGCTACGTGGTCTACGACCCGGCCACCCTGCCGGTCGGCTATGACTGGACCACCTACAACCCGGCGACCCCGCCGGCCGGGCAACTGGCCACCGGCGCCCTGGACACCAACTCGCAGACCTCCGATTTCATCACCTACGGTGGCGTCAAGGTACAGATCGACGGCGCGCCGGCGGCAGGCGACGACTTCGCCGTCAACCGCAAGCCGGATGCCGAGAAGCGCAGCCTGCTCAACGTGGTCTCCGACCTGCGCAAGGCGCTGCAGTCGTCCTCCGACACCCCGGCGGGCAACCGGCAGATCCGTGACGCGGTGGCGGTCGCCACCTCCAACCTCGACGCGGTCAACACCAAGGTGCTGGCCGTGCAGGGCTCGGTGGGCGCACGCCTCAACACCCTGGATTCCACCGAAGGCTTCGTCGACGACGTCAGCCTGGTGAACAAGTCCGTGCAGTCGTCGCTGGAGGACCTCGACTACGCCGAGGCCCTGTCGCGCCTGACCATGCAGTCCACCATCCTCCAGGCCGCGCAACAGAGCTACGTGAAGATCAGCGGCCTGAGCCTGTTCAACTTCCTCAACTGAGCCGTCCGCCGCGCTGTCGCGCGCGGTGCCAGGCCATCCATCTCCCCGCCGGGCCACCTTGCATTTCAACGGGTTGGCACCATGCTTGCTTTGGGTCTCGACATCAAAAGCGAGCGCCATAAAACTGTCGGTGACAAAGGCAGCGCGTTCATCCGGCGCAGGGCCGGCTGACATGGGCAGGGGAGAGCAGCATGTTCGATGGCAAGTCCGTATTCGTTTCCGGGGGCACCGGCTCGTTCGGTCGCGCGTTCATCCGTACCCTGCTGGCGCGCTACCAGCCCAAGCGCGTGGTGGTGTTCTCCCGCGACGAACTCAAGCAGTACGAGATGCAGCAGGAGTTCAACGCCCCCTGCATGCGCTATTTCCTGGGTGACGTGCGCGACGCCGACCGCCTGCAGCAGGCCATGCGCGGCATCGACCTGGTGGTCCACGCCGCCGCGCTGAAGCAGGTGCCGGCCGCCGAGTACAACCCCACCGAGTGCATCCGCACCAACGTCAGCGGCGCCGAGAACATCATCAACGCGGCGCTGGCCAATGGCGTGCAGAAGGTCGTGGCGCTGTCCACCGACAAGGCCTCCAGTCCGGTCAACCTCTACGGCGCCACCAAGCTGCTCAGCGACAAGCTGTTCGTCGCCGCCAACAACATCACAGGTGACCACCAGACCCGTTTCGCGGTGGTGCGCTACGGCAACGTGGTCGGCTCCCGGGGCTCTGTCCTGCCGTTCTTCCGCAAGCTGATCGCCGAAGGCGCCCGCGAGCTGCCGATCACCGACCCGCGCATGACGCGCTTCTGGATCACCCTCGACGAGGGTGTCGACTTCGTCATGCGCAGCTTCGAGCGCATGCACGGTGGCGAGCTGTTCGTGCCGAAGATCCCCTCCGCGCGCATCACCGACCTGGCCGAGGCGCTGGCGCCCGGCATGCCGCACAGGCAGGTGGGCATCCGTCCGGGCGAGAAGCTGCACGAGATGATGATCTCCCGCGACGACAGCACCCACACCTTCGAATTCGCCCGGCACTTCGTCATCGCCCCGTCGATCACCTTCAACACCCAGTACGACTACGCCCGCGATGGCCTGGGCGGCGTGGGCGTGGCGGTGGAGGAGGGCTTCGAGTACGTCTCCGACAGCAACCCCCACTACCTGAGCGTGCCCGAGCTGCGACAGCTGGCCGACGCCTGGGCCTGACCATGATTCCCTACGGTCGCCAGAACATCAGCCAGGCCGACATCGATGCGGTGGTCGACACCCTGCGTTCCGACTGGCTGACCCAGGGCCCGGCCATCGAACGCTTCGAGCAGGCCGTTGCCCAGCGTTGCCAGGCCGCCCATGGCATCGCCGTGAGCAACGCCACCGCCGCCCTGCACATTGCCTGCCTGGCTCTCGACCTGGGGCCGGGCGACCGCCTCTGGACCAGCCCCAACACCTTCGTCGCCAGCGCCAATTGCGGCCTTTATTGCGGCGCCCAGGTGGATTTCGTCGACATCGACCCGGCGACCCTCAACCTCGACGTCGCCCAGCTCGACGCCCGCCTGCAACGCGCCGAACGCGACGGCACCCTGCCCAAGGTAGTGGTTCCCGTGGCCTTCGCCGGGCAGAGCTGCGACATGGCTCGCATCGCCGAGCTGGCGCGGCGCTACGGCTTCCGCGTGATCGAGGATGCCTCCCATGCCATCGGTGCCCGCTACGGCGGTCGCCCGGTGGGCTGTTGCGAGCATGCCGACATCACCGTATTCAGCTTCCACCCGGTGAAGATCATCACCACGGGGGAGGGCGGCCTGCTCACCACCAACGACCCGCGGCTGGCCGAACGCCTGCGTCGCCTGCGCAGCCACGGCATCACCCGTGACCCGGCGGCGATGACGGGGCCGAGCGAAGGCCCCTGGTACTACCAGCAGCTGGAACTGGGCTTCAACTACCGCATGACCGACCTGCAGGCCGCCCTCGGCCTGTCCCAGCTGCAGCGCCTGGACGCCTTCGTCGCCCGTCGCCGGCAACTGGTGGCCCGCTACGGCGAGCGGCTCGCCCACCTGCCGCTGGAGCTGCCGCAGGTGCAAGCGGGCGCCGAGCCGGCCTGGCACCTGTACCCTGTGCGCCTGCGCCTGGAACGCCTGCAGCACGGCCATCGGGCGATCTTCGAAGCCCTGCGCGGCGCCGGCATCGGCGTCAACCTGCACTACATCCCCGTGCACCTGCAGCCCTATTACCGGCAGCTGGGCTTCGCCCCGGGCGACTTCCCCGAGGCCGAGCGCTACTACGCCCAGGCCCTGAGCCTGCCGCTGTTCCCCGACCTGACCGACGAGCAGCAGGACCAGGTGGCGAGCACCCTCGCCAGCGTCCTGCAGTGACTGGAGAAACCCGTGCGTGAGCTGACCGAGCAAGAACGATTCTGGCAGGGCGAGTTCGGCGACCAGTACGTCGACCGCAACGACGGCGAGGTCCATGTCGCCAACGTCACCGCCTTCTTCGTCCAGGCCCTGCGCCGTGCCGGACGCATCGACAGCGTGCTGGAGCTGGGCACCAATCGCGGCCTCAACCTGCGCGCGCTGAACCGCCTGTTCCCCCAGGCGACGCTGCGGGGCGTCGAGCTCAACGCCAAGGCCCGCGACATCGCCCAGGCCCTGGGCATCGCCGACGTCTGGCAGGGCTCGCTGTTCGACTACCCGGTGCAACAGCCCGTGGACCTGGCCTTCACCCGCGGCGTGCTCATCCATCTGCCGCCGGAGCTCCTGCCCCAGGCCTATGCCAAACTCCATGAGGCCAGCCGCCGTCACGTGCTGATCGCCGAGTACTACAGCCCCTCGCCGGTGGAAATCAGCTACCGGGGCCATGCCGGCAAGCTGTTCAAGCGGGACTTCGCCGGCGAGATGCTCGACCTGTATCCCGACCTGCAGCTGGTCGACTACGGCTTCGTCTATCGGCGCGACGTCAATTTCCCGACCGACGACATCAACTGGTTCCTTCTGGAAAAACGCCCATGAGCAAGGTCGCCATCATTCCTGCCCGCGGAGGCAGCAAGCGGATTCCGCGCAAGAACGTGAAGCTGTTCCAGGGGCAGCCGATGATCGCCTACTCGATCCGCGCGGCGCTGGCCTGCGGGTTGTTCGAGCGGGTGGTGGTCAGCACCGACGATGCCGAGATCGCCGACATCGCCCTGGCCCAGGGCGCCGAGGTGCCCTTCCTGCGTCCGGCGGCGCTGGCCGACGACCATGCCGGCACCGTCGAGGTGATCCAGCACGCCCTGCGCGAGCTTGCCGCCGCCGGGTACCACCCGGACTACGCCTGCTGCCTCTACGCCACCGCCCCCCTGGTGCTGCCGGAGAAGCTCTGCGACGGCTTCGAACTCCTGGCCGCGAACCCGGACAAGGACTTCGCCTTCACCGTCACCGACTACGGCTCGCCGGTGCAGCGCGCCCTGCGGATCAACGCCGATGGTGGCGTGGAGTCGCTCTACCCGGAGTTCTACGACACCCGTTCCCAGGACCTGGAGCGCGCCTACCACGACGCCGGCCAGTTCTACTGGGGCCGCGTCGCCGCCTGGCTCGACGGCAAGGCCATCCACGCCCCGCATTCGCTGCCGCTGGTGCTGCCGCGCTACCTGGTTCAGGACATCGACAGCCCCGAGGACTGGCACCGCGCCGAACTGATGTACGCGACCCTGCTGCTGGAGGGGGACATCTGAGATGCGCGTGCTGTTTCGCGTGGACGCCTCGCCCGTCATCGGCAGCGGTCACCTGATGCGCTGCCTGACGCTGGCCCGCGAACTGCACGAGCAGGGCGCCCGCCTGAGCTTCGCCTGTCGCGGCCTGGAAGGCGCGCCCCTGTCGCTGGTGCCGGCCGAATACGAGCTGCTCGAGCTGCCGGCACGCCATGCCGACCCGATGGCCGCTACCGCCGAGGCGCGGATCGACAACCGCGCCGACGCCGAGGCGTTGCATGCGCTGCTGGGCGATCGCCAAGTCGACTGGTGCGTCGTCGACCACTACGGCCTCGACGCCGATTGGCACGGCCTGGCGCGTCGCCATGCGCGGCGGGTCATGGTGCTGGACGATCTGGCCAACCGCCCGCTGGACTGCGACCTGCTGCTGGACCAGGGCCTGCACGCCGCGCCGGAGGCGCGCTATGCCGGCTACCTGGCGCGTGCGGCAACCTGCCTGTTCGGCCCCACCTACGCGCTGTTGCGCGACGAATTCCTGCTGGCCCGCGAGCAGGTCGCCCCGCGTACCGGGGAGCTGAAGCGCGTGCTGGTGTTCTTCACCGGCGGCGACGACCAGGGCGAGACGCTCAAGGCCCTGCACGCGCTGGCCGGCTGGCGGCCGTCACTGCAGGTGGACGTGGTCATCGGCCAGGGGCACGCGGACCGGCAGGCGCTGGACGCCCTGTGTGCTGCCCACGGCTGGCGCCTGCATTGCCAGATCGACTACATGGCCCGGCTGATGGCCGAGGCCGACCTGGCCATCGGCGCCGCCGGCTCGTCGTCCTGGGAGCGTTGCGCCCTCGGCCTGCCAGCGCTGGTGGTGGTGCTGGCCGAGAACCAGCGTGAGCTGGCCAGGGGGTTGCAGGAACTCGACCTGGCCATCGACCTGGGCGAGCACGCCCGCCTTACCCCCATGGACTACCGGCGCGCGCTGGACGGCCTCGATGCCGAGCGGTTGCGCGGGCTTTCCCAACGCGCCTGGGACCTGGTCGACGGCTTCGGCGCCGTCCGGGTCTGCCGCGCACTCCTGGATGCGTCGGTCGGCTCCTGAGCCGGCCGCAGAGGAATCATCAGCATGTCGACACGCCGCTTCGAAATAGCCGGTCGCCCCATCGGGCCCGACGAGAAGCCCTATTGCATCGCCGAGGTGGGCATCAACCACAACGGTGATCTCGACCTGGCCCTGAGGATGATCGAAGTCGCCCGCGAGTCGGGCGCCGATGCGGTGAAGTTCCAGACCTTCAAGGCCGAGGAGTTCTGCGGCGACCCGCAGCAGATGTTCACCTACCAGTCCCAGGGGCGCAGCGTCACCGAATCCATGCTGGCGATGTTCAGGCGCTACGAGTTCAACGAGGCGCAGTGGCGGGCGGTCAAGGCCCATTGCGCCAAGGTCGGCATCACCTTCTTCTCCTCGCCGCAGAACCGCAGCGATCTCGAGGTGCTGCAACGCATCGGCGTGCCGGCGATCAAGGTCGGCTCGGACGATTTCAGCAACCTGCCGCTGCTGCGCCACTACGCCGGCGCCGGGCTGCCGCTGATCCTTTCCTGCGGCATGAGCGACCTGGCCGACGTGCACCAGGCGCTGGAGACGGTGGGCTGGTTCGACGGGGCCCAGGTCGCGCTGCTGCTGTGCACCTCGCAGTACCCGACCCCCGACGCGGACGTCAACCTGGCCAAGCTGGGCACCCTGCAGCAGGCCTTCCCCGGGCTGCTGACCGGTTTTTCCGACCACACCCAGGGGCCCTTGGCCGCCTCCCTGGCGGTGGCGCGCGGGGCGCGGCTGTTCGAGAAGCACTTCACCCTCGACCACGACCTGCCGGGGCCGGATCACTGGTTCTCCGAGAACCCCCAGGGCCTGGCCGAATGGATCGCCCATATCCACCGGGCCGACGCCATCATCGGTTCGCCCTACCTGCGCCCGACACGCGCCGAAGGGGACATGCGCGTGCTCGCCCGGCGCAGCCTCATGGCGCTGCGCGATATCGCCGTGGGCGAACGCCTGGACGAGCACAACCTGGGGCTGCGCCGCCCCGGCAACGGCTTGCCGCCCGCCCTTTACGAGCAGGCGCTGGGCAGCGTCGCGACACGGGCGATCGCCAGTGGCGAGCTGCTGCGCCTGGGGGATTTCGCCCCGGTGGACGCGCCATGAGCGCGGTGCCCGCACCGACCTTCCAGCTGCGCCCGGTGACCCTGGACGACGCCGCGCTGCTGCTGCGCTGGCGCAACGCCGAGCCGGTGCGCCAGTGCATGTACAACACCGCCGAGATCGCCCTGCCCGAGCACCAGAGGTGGTTGCAGCGCGAACTGGCCAACCCGGCCTCGCGCCACCTGTTGCTCGAGCGTGACGGTGCGCCCGTGGGCTACGCCAGCCTCGCGGACATCAGCGAGCGACACCGGCGCTGCACCTGGGGCTTCAATCTCGGGGACGCGTCCCAGCCCCGGGGCACCGGCCTGCGCATGCTGGCGCTGCTCGCCGAGCAGGTGTTCGAGGTGCTGCAGCTGGAGAAGATCTGCTCGGAGGTGCTCGACTTCAATGCGGCCAGCCTGCGGGTCCACCAGCGCCTGGGCTTCGTGGCGGAGGGACGCCTGCGCCGGCACATCCACCGCCCGGATGGAGTCTTCGACGTCGAGGTGCTGGCGCTCTTCGCCGAGGACTGGCGACGCCTGCGCGGGCCACTTCTGGCGGAGCTCTTCGATGAGTGACGCGCGCCGGGTCGCCATCCACCAGCCTGCCTACCTGCCGTGGCTGGGCTACTTCGACCGCATCGCCCGGGTCGACCGCTTCGTCTTCCTCGACACCGTGCAGTTCGAGAAGAACAGCTTCATCAACCGCAATCGCATCAAGACGCCCCAGGGCGCCCAGTGGTTGACGGTGCCGGTGCTCGGCCGGGGCCACCTGGCCAGCACCCTGCGCGAAACCCGCATCGACGAGAGCCGCGACTGGCGC
Source organism: Pseudomonas sp. 57B-090624 (assembly GCF_003234055.1). Lineage (NCBI taxonomy): Bacteria > Pseudomonadati > Pseudomonadota > Gammaproteobacteria > Pseudomonadales > Pseudomonadaceae > Pseudomonas > Pseudomonas sp. 57B-090624. The sequence goes on along the minus strand of NZ_QKRU01000015.1, from coordinate 84,258 downwards.
CGCGACCACCTCAAGGCCGTGGCGATGAACTACCGCCGGGCACCACGCTTCGCCGAGCGCTACGCGCAGCTGGAGCAGCTGTACGCCGAGCGCCAGGACAACCTGGCCGAGCTCTGCTGGCGCCAGCTGGGCTTCTGGCTGGATGAACTCGGCATCGAGACGCCCCTGGTGCGTGCCAGCGAGCTGGACGTCGACAGCCGCAAGTCGCAGCTGGTGCTCGACATCTGCCTGGCCCTGGGCGCGGACAGCTACCTGTCCGGCGCCCTGGGCCGGGACTACCTCGACGAGGCCGCCTTCGCCGAGCGGGGTATCGACGTGCATTACCAGGCCTTCACCCCGCCCACCTATCCTCAGCTGTGGGGCGCGTTCGTGCCCGGCCTCGGCGTGCTGGACTGGTGGATGAACAGCGGCGACAGCCGCAGCGAATTCAGGGAGCTGACATGAGTTTTTCCATCGAGTGGGAACAGCGCTACGCCGCCAGCACCCACCTTTCCATCTGGCCCTGGTCCGATGTGGTCAGCCTGACCAAGCGTCATTGCCGCGAGCTCGGCCCCGGCAGGCGTGTGCTGGAGCTGGGCTGTGGCGCGGGCGCCAACATCCCGTTCTTCCAGTCCCTTGGCGTGGACTACCACGCCGTGGAAGGCAGCCCGACCATCGCCGCCCAGTTGCGCGAGCGTCTGCCCGAGCTGGCCGCGACCATCGCCACCGGCGACTTCACCCAACCCTGGCCCTTCGCCCCGGGCTTCGACCTGGTGCTGGACCGCGCCTCCCTCACCTGCAACGGCGAGCAGGCCATCCGCCGCTGCCTGCGCCAGGTGCACGACGCCCTGGTGCCCGGAGGGTTCTTCATCGGCGTCGACTGGTACTCGGTGAACCATTCGGACGCCAGCCGTGGCCAGCCCGATGCCGACCCGCACACCCGCAGCGGCTTCACCGATGGCTCCTTCGCCGGCACCGGCCGCGTGCATTTCTCCGACGAGGCGCACCTGCGTGCGCTGTTCGCCGACTTCGAACTGCTGCACCTGGAGGAGAAGCAGTCGGTGCGCTATGAGCCGGCGGATGGTCATCGCTTCGCCTCCTGGCTGCTGGTGGCGCGCAAGCCGGCGGTGCGGGCATGAACGCCGTGCGCCCGGTCGTGGTGGTGGGCGGCGGCATCGCCGGGCTGTTGGCGGCGAACTGGGTACAGGCCTGCGGCCTGCCCGTGGTGCTGATCGAGCGCGCCGACGCGTGCGGCGGGCTGCTGCGCTCCTACCGCGACGAGGACGGCAATGCGTTCGACCAGGGCACCCACGTCCCGGCGATGACCGGTGATGCGCGGGTCGACCGCCTGCTGTTCGACGAGGCCGGCCTCGACTGGCAGGACGTGCCCGTGTTGCGGGTCGGCAACGTCTTCGCCGGCGTGCTCAACGACCGCAGCCAGTTCATCGACATCAGCGTCCTGGCACCCGGCCTCTACCAGGCCTGCTTCACCGGGCTGCTGAACAGCCTGACCACCGACCGCGACGCCCCGAGCCTCGAAGCGGCGCTGCTCGCGCACTTCGGCGAGCCGCTGGCGCGCGAGGTGTTCTTCCCGCTGCTCAGGCGTTTCTACGTGGCGCCCTTCGACCAGCTCAGCGCGAGCAGCCACCGCTTCCTCGGCTATGGCCGTGTCATCGCCGGCAGCGCCGAGGTGTGCCGGGAGCTCAAGCGCTCGGTGGTCTACGACGCCAAGGTGGCGTTCCGCGACTACCTGGAGGGGCGCAGCGCGGTGCGCCACCGCTACCCCCGCGACGGCGGTGTCGGCAGTTGGGTCGAAGCCCTCTGCGAGCGCCTGCGCGCTGGCGGCGGGCGCATCCTCACCGGCGCCCAGGTCCAGGGCGTCGATCACGCGGCGCAGGTGCTGAGCCTGGCCGATGGCGAGCGGCTGGGCTTCGAGCAACTGGTCTGGACCGCGCCGCTGGCGCTGCTGGCCAGGGCGCTGGGGCTGCCGGTCGCCTCCGCGCCTCCGCGCTTCCTGCCCCTGCGCCTGTTCCATTTCCTGCTGGACCGGCCGGCGGCGTGCGACTGCCATTACCTGTACCTGAACGACCCGGCGGCACGCGCCTTCCGCATCACCCTCTACGACAACGTCCTGGAGCGGAACGAGGCACCCTGGCGCCTGACCGTGGAGGCCCTCGATGCGCCGGGCGAGACCACCGGGCAGCAGGCCGCGGCGGTGTTGCGCGAGCTGCGCGATGCCGGCGTGCTGGCGCCCGGTTGCGAGGCGCGGCTGGTGCTGGAGCAGTCCATCGCCAATGGCTTCCCGGAGGTCACCCTGGCCCAGGAAGCCGCCAACCGCGAGCTGCGCGAGCGCGTGCTGGAGCATGCCCCGGAACTGGTGCTCTGCGGCCGCAACGCCTCGGATGCCTTCTTCACCACCGACGTCCTGCTGGATACCGCCACCCAGCTGGAACGCCGCTTCGGCGTACCCGCCACCCCCGGAGACCCCCGATGAGCAAGGAACGCGTACTGGTCATCGCCGCCCACCCCGACGACGAGGTGCTGGGTTGCGGCGGCAGCATCGCCCGTCATGTCGCCGACGGCGACGAGGTGCAGGTGGCGATCATGGCCCAGGGCCTGTTCAGCCGTGGCACCCCGGAGGAGGCCGAGCAGCAGGCGCTGCGCGATGCCTGCGCCGAGGCCAACCGCATCCTCGGCGTGCAGGGCCTGGAGTGCTTCGACCTGCCGGACAACCGCCTGGACGGCCTCGACCTGCTGGACCTGGTCAAGCCCGTCGAGGCGCTGGTCGCCCGCCACCGCCCGGGCATCGTCTATGCCCACTGGAGCGGCGACGTGAACATCGACCACCGGCGCCTGCACGAGGCGGTGGTCACCGCCTGCCGCCCGCAGCCGGGCCACCCGGTGCACACGCTGCTGTTCTTCGAAATCCCCTCGTCCACCGAATGGCAGGTGCCCCACAGCGCGCCGGCCTTCTGGCCGGGCTGGTTCAACGACATCGGCTCGACCCTCGACACCAAGCTGCGCGCCCTCGACGCCTACGCGATGGAGATGCGCGAATGGCCGCATCCGCGCTCGCTCAAGGCCGTCGAGCACCTGGCCCGCTGGCGCGGCGCCTGCGTGGGCATGGAGGCCGCCGAGGCCTTCGTGCTCGGCCGCCACCTGAACCGACACTGATGGGGCCTGGCCCCTGGAACCGCACATGAATCCGCAGCCGCTTGACGAGAAAGACTGGAGCGCCAACCACCTGGCGCTGTCCGAAGGGCCGCAGCTCTTCGACAACCCCGGCATCGCCCGCCTGCGCCGTGCCGTGGAGGACGACTTCGCCGCCCGCCACCTGGCCGGGCGCGTGGTCGTCGAACCGACCGCCGGTGCCCGCGAGGTCTGGGACGGCGTTCGCGCCTTCGCCGCGCTGCCGGCGCCGGGCGACCTGGCGCACCTGCTGGATCGCTGCACCGAAGGCCTGCGGCCTGCGGGGCGGGTGGTCCTCGACCTGCGCTCGCCCGCCCATTGGCAGGCGGCCTTCGGCGAGTCGCCGGCGGCCTGGCCCGAGCGTGGCCGTGACGACCCGGCGGTGGCGCTCTGCTCGCCTGCCGCGTTGCTGGCGGCGGCCGATGCCCGGGGCCTGAGCCTGGTGGCGCTGGAGCCCTATGCGGGCCTGTGGGACAACGCCTTGCTCTACCTGCGCCTGGAGCGGCGCTTCAAATGGTTGCGGCTGCTGTCCTGGCTCGACAGCGACGAGGCGCTCTTCGGCCTGGCGCTGCAACTGGAGCAGAAGGTGCTCGCCAGGCTCGGCACCTCGGCCAGCGGGCGCTACCTGGTGGCCCTGGAGAAGCGTCGCGACCCGGCCGGCAACGCCGCCTGGGCCGAACGCCTGGCTGCCCGCGAGGCGGTGCTCGCGGCGCCGTCGCTGGCCGGTATCGAGGGCCTGCTGCAGCAGGGCCCCGAAACCTTTGCCGCGCAGACCGCCGGGCCGCTCGGCAGCTTGCGGACCCGGCACGTGCTGTTCCTCCTGCAACAGGCCCTGGCCTTCCATCGCCCCGACTTCGACCTGGAGCCCTGGCTGGCGCCCGAGGTCGCCGAGCAGCTGCGTCGCTGGCAGCGGGCCCAGGCCATCGACGGCCGCAACATGGCCATCGCCCGGGGCTGGGTGGTGGAGCCGATGCTGCGGCAGCGGCAAGGCGTGGACCTGGTCTCCGGCCTCGAGTACCACCTGGCGACCGCGCTGCTGCGCGATTACTTCAAGACCCACAGCGGAGTCAGCTCGTGAAAACCCCCGCCATCGTCAGTTTCCTCTGGGAGCCCCAGGTGGGCGTGCTGAAGGAATTCTTCAAGCGCCACGGCCCGCTCACCGTGGTCACCCTGACCCCGTACATCTCCCAGGCGCTGATCGATATCGTCGACGAGGCCGGTGGCAAGCTCTATGCCATGGACCAGGAGCTCGGCGACATGGGCGCCCAGGGCATACGTGCCGAGTGGGAGCCGCTGCGCGAGCTGTACGGCCAGCACCTGGAACAGGCGCTGCCGGCGCTGCTGGCGGCCGAGGAGGGCGGGGCGCTGGCGCGGGTGATCGGCGCGCGCCTGGATGCCGAGCTGCCGCTGCTGATGACCGTGCTGCATGGCCTGGAACTGGCCCAGCGGCACTACCAGTTGTGCCTGATGATCGGCAGCGAGGACGTGCTGCCGGTGTCCAAGGTGGCGATGCACTGGGCGCGGACCCAGGGCATCCCGTCGTTGCACCTGTCCCACGCCCTGGCGCTGAACGACCCGCACACCGTGCATGCGCACCTGGTGGCGGACATCCATGCGGTCTATGGGCAGCGCGGGCTGGAGGGGTACCTGGACTACGGCGTGCCGGCCGAGCGCCTGCGCGTGACCGGCAACCCGGCCTGGGACAAGTTCCTCAAGCTGGCCGGCGAACGGCTGGTCCACGAGGGCGAGCTGCGACGCCGGCACGCCTTGCGCGAGGGCGAGCCCATCGTGGTGTTCGGCACCACCTGGACCAGCAGCCTGACCGCCCATGGCGACGAAGGCATCTTCGGGCAGACGGTGGGCGCCTTCATCGACGCCTGCGAAACCCTCTTCCGCGCCGGCCTGCAGATCAACCCGATCATCAAGGACCGGCCGCCGAACTATCACTTCGGCGAGCGCCGCTTCAAGGAGCTGCTGGCCGAGCGCGGTGCGGACCCGGCGCGCTATTTCTACCTGGTCGAGGATGGCCCGCTCTGGGCCGCCAGCGCCGACGTGCTGGTGGCGGTGGACTCCAACTACTGCGTCGAGGCGATGCTCTGCGGCACCCCGGCGATCAACCTGCAGCACCCGGCCAACACCCTGTTCGGGCCGTGCTACGACGCCGAGGCGGGCGTGCTGGACGTCGAGCCCGGTGAGCTCGCCGAGGCCATCCGCCTACTGCTGGTGGATACGGCGTTCCGCGAGCGGCAGCAGGCGCTGGCGGCACGGGCGCGTCCCTATTTCAACCTCGGCATCGACGGCCTGGCCTCGGCCCGTGTCGCCGAGCTGATGGGCGAGATGGCCGTGGGCCTGGTGCCCAAGCTACTCGCCTGGCTCGATTCGCGCCTGCCGGTGGCGGCCGAGCGCGCGCTGATCGACGAGCGCCTGGCGCTGTGCAAGGGCGACGGCCCCGTGCTCGGGGTGTTGGTGCTCGAGCGCAACGATGCGCGGGCGCTGGAGCGCACCCTGGCGAGCCTGGAGCGCGCATTGCCGGCGCCGGTGGACGTCACCGTCTTCGGCGCCAGTGCGACGGCCGTGGGCACGCGCGCCGGTTTCGTCCAGGTCTCGCCCGATGATCCCTATGAGGCGATCAACGGGTTCGTCGCCGCAGCCGCCTTCGACTGGGTGCTGCTGGTGGACGCGGGCACCGAGTTCACCCAGGCCGGGCCCTTGCTGTTCTGCCTGGAGCTCGCCGAGGCCCTGGCCCATGAGGCGCAGACCGGCGAGATCATCCACGCCTTCTATGCCGACGAGCTGCAACGTTCGCCCTCCGGTGCCCTGGGGGCGCTGTTCAAGCCGGACTTCAACCTCGATCTGCTGCTGAGCTTCCCGGCCATGCACGGCCGTCACTGGGCGCTGCGCCGGCGCAGCTTCGTCGAGCTGGGCGGCTTCGATCCGGTGTTCGGCGATGCCTGCCGGCTGGACCTCGTCCTGCGCCTGGTCCAGGGCTCTGGCGGCAACGGCCTGCTGCACCTGCCCGAGGTGCTGCTGGTGGCGGATGTCCCCAGCCTGGCCTTCAACCCCGCCGAACAGGTCGCGCTGGAGCGCCATCTGCAGGCCCGTGGCTACCCGGCCACGGTGCAGGCGTTCATGCCGGGGCGCTACCACATCGACTACGGCCACGCGGACCAGCCACGGGTGTCCATAGTGGTGGCGGTGCGTGACCACCTGCCGCTGCTCCAGCGCTGCGTGGAGAGCGTGCTGGAGAAGACCCGCTACGCCCGCTACGAGTTGCTGCTGGTCGACTGCGAGAGCCGGGAGCCGGCGACCCGCCAGTGGCTCGACGGCGTCGAGGCGCTGCAGAGCGAGCAGGTGAAGGTCTGGCGCTTCGCCGGGGCATTCAATTTCTCGGCGACGGTCAATGCCGTGGCGATGGCGGTGGAATCCGACTACCTGCTGCTGCTGAGCCACGACGTGCAGGTGGTGCAGGAGGATTGGCTGGAGCAGTTGCTCAATCATGCCCAGCGCCCGGAAGTGGGGGTGGTGGGTGCCAAGGTGCTCGATTCGATGGGGTGCATCGAGCAGGCCGGCATCGTGCTGGGGTTGCACGACGTCGCCGGGCGCGCCTTCGTCGGTGAGGAGGGCGACGCCCCTGGTTACATGAACCGCTTGCAGGTGACGCAGAACTACAGCGCGGTCGGCTCGGCCTGCCTGATGGTGCGACGCAGCGCCTACATCGAGGTCGGCGGCATGGACGAGGCGCAGCTGAGCGCCTTCTATGGCGACATCGACCTGTGCCTGCGCATCCGCAGCGCGGGTCTGCTGAACGTCTGGACGCCCCATTGCACGGTGCTGCGCGACGGCATCGAGCTGCCCGTGCTGGCCATCGACGGCGCCTTGCAGCGCCAGGCCGCGCTCAAGGCGGCGCGCGAGGAGATGTTGCAGCGCTGGCTGCCGACCCTGGCCCGCGATCCGGCCTACAACGCCAACCTGTCCCTGGCCGGCAATGGCTTCGGCTTCGAATACGGCACGCGGCGGGTGCACCATCCGTTGCTGCCCCAGGTGCTCTGCTACCCGGCGGACGCCACCGGCTGCGGCCACTATCGCGTGCGCCAGCCCTTCGCCGCGCTGCGCGAGGAGGGCCTGATCGACGGCCTGATCAGCGCCGTGCACCTGGCGCCGGTGGAGCTGGAGCGCTTCGGTGCCCGCAGCGTGGTGTTCCAGCGGCAGATCATGGAGCCGCAGATCGCGGGCATGCGCGAGGTGAAGGCCCTCTCCGGCGCCTTCAAGGTCTACGAGCTGGACGACTACCTGCCCAACCTGCCGCTCAAGAGCATGCACCGCGAGACCATGCCCCGGGACATCCTCAAGTCCCTGCGCCAGGCGGTTTCCCTGACCGACCGCTTCGTGGTCTCGACGCAGCCCCTGGCGGAAGCCTTCGCCGACCTGCACCCGGACATCCGCGTGGTGCCCAACACCCTGCCCACCCATTGGTGGGGCAACCTGCGCAGCCAGCGCCGTCGCGGTCGCAAGCCCCGCGTCGGCTGGGCCGGCGGCAGCAGCCACCAGGGCGACTTGGAGCTGATCGCCGACGTGGTGCGCGAACTGGCGGGGGAGGTGGAGTGGGTGTTCTTCGGCATGTGCCCGGAGAAGCTGCGACCGTTCGTCCACGAGTTCCACATGGGCCTGCCCATCGACCAGTACCCGGCCAAGCTGGCCAGCCTGGACCTCGACCTGGCCCTGGCGCCGCTGGAGCAGAACCTGTTCAACGAGTGCAAGAGCAACCTGCGCCTGCTGGAGTACGGGGCCTGCGGCTTCCCGGTGATCTGCAGCGATGCGCTTTGCTACCGCGGCGATCTCACCGCCACCCGCGTGAAGAACCGCTTCCGCGACTGGGTGGACGCCATCCGCATGCACCTGGCCGACCTGGACGCCACGGCCGCCGCCGGCGACACCCTGCGGGCACAGGTGCTGGGCAACTGGATGCTGGAGGGGGACAACCTCGTGCGCTGGCGCTCCGCCTGGCTGCCGGACTGACCGGAGGTCGCCGACGAACGGCGTGGCGAACGGCTAAACCTTCGCTACGCCTGCCGATAACCCTGGTACGAACACTGTTCGAGCCTGCTCGGCAAGCCCAAGGCGAAATAAATTTCAAATTTCCCCTAAAGCTCCACCAGCAAGCGCCGATAAACAGTTCGAATGCGAATTCTAGGGGCACCTGAGCAGCAGGTCCTGAAGGTCGCAAAGCTCAGGTAAATACTAGGTACTTCGGGAGACGCCAAATGGCACTTACAGTCAACACAAACATCGCTTCGCTCAACACTCAGCGCAACCTGAACGCATCGTCCAACTCGCTGAACACCTCGCTGCAGCGTCTCTCCACCGGCAACCGTATCAACAGTGCCAAGGACGACGCCGCCGGCCTGCAGATCTCCAACCGTCTGACCAACCAGATCAGCGGCCTGAACCAGGCGACCCGCAACGCCAACGACGGCATCTCCCTGGCGCAGACCGCTGAAGGTGCCCTGCAGCAGTCCACCAACATCCTGCAGCGTATCCGCGACCTGTCCATCCAGGCAGCCAGCGGCTCGAACAGCGACGCCGACCGCGCCGCCCTGCAGAAAGAAGTGACCGCCCAGCAGGCCGAACTGTCCCGTATCGCCGAAACCACCACCTTCGGTGGCCGCAAGCTGCTGGACGGCACCTTCGGTACCACCAGCTTCCAGGTCGGTTCCAACGCCTACGAAACCATCGACGTGACCCTGAAAGACGCGTCCTCCGCCAAGCTGGGTTCCTACCAGGTCGGTGGCGGTGCCTCCACCAACGCTGCCGGTGCTTCGGCCGCCTCGGTCTCCACCGTCGCAGGCACCCTGGTCACCGGTAGCGGCGGCGCCTTCGCCTCCGGCACCGTGACCGTGGTCGGCAATGGCCAGACCAAGGACGTGAACATCACTGCGACCGACAGCGCGAAGAGCATCGCGCAGAAGTTCGACGGCTCGATCGCCGGCCTCTCTGCCACTGCCCGTACCGTGATCCAGGCCGATGTGAACTTCACCTCCGGTGCTGCCACCTTCAACATGACCGTAGGTTCCAACACCGTTCAGATGGTGGGTGTGACCTCCAACGAAGACCTGGCCAACCAGATCAACTCCAACGCCGGCAAGCTTGGCCTGACCGCCAACTACGACTCGCAGAACGACAAGATCACCATCACCTCGTCCACCGGTGAGACGATCCAGTTCGGCACTGCAACCGGTACCTCCGCAGGCACCATCGACGTGGCCGTACAAGGCAACGACGGTACCTACGGCGCCTCGGCGGACGTGAAGGCGGGTGGGGGCAAGGCCTTCGGTTACGTACAGCTGGATTCCCCGGTATCCTTCGCGGTGACCGGTGCGACCGGTGGTGTGTTCAACGCCAGCTCCTCGACGCTGAACACCGTTGCCAACGTCGACATCTCCACCGCCGATGGTGCCCAGCGCGCCCTGGCAGTGGTCGATAGCGCCCTGGCCGCGATCGACTCCCAACGTGCCGACCTCGGTGCTGTGCAGAACCGCTTCGATAACACCGTAGCCAACCTGCAGAACATCTCCGAGAACGCCGACGCTGCTCGCAGCCGGATCAAGGACACCGACTTCGCAGCTGAAACTGCGACCCTGTCCAAGAACCAGGTTCTGCAACAGGCCGGTACCGCGATCCTGGCCCAGGCGAACCAGCTGCCGCAGTCGGTCCTCAGCCTGCTGCAATAACGCAGGAAGAGCGCCCAGCAACAATGGGGGGAAGGGGATAACCCTTCCTCCCATTTGGCCATTGTGAGGTATGTAAAATGGATATCTCGAACATTACGTCGGTCGGTGCCCTGCCCAGGTTGGCCAAGGACCCCGTTGCCAGCGTAACGCCCGGCCAGGAGGCTGCCAGGACGGTAGCGCCCGCCAGCAATGCGGCAAGCCCCGAAGAGGCGGATGCCCGTTCCCAGGCCCAAGGTGGTGACCTGGAATCGGCGGTCGCCGATATCCAGTCCTTCGTCCAGACGGTGAAACGCGGCCTGGACTTCAACGTCGATGACTCCAGCGGTGAAGTGGTGGTGAAGGTCATCGATACGGACTCCGGCAAGCTGATCCGGCAGATCCCCTCCGAGGAATTGCTGAAGCTCGCTGAACGCCTGGAAGACATCCGCAGTCTGATGTTCGAGGCCAAGGCTTGAGTTGGTACGTTTCTTGAGTGCCAAACTCATGATCGTTCCCCGAAGGGAACTCGGGACGTTTTTTTGACGGAGGTGTGAGATGGCTACCACCATCGGTACGGTTGGATCTGGACTCATCGATATCGATGCCACTGTGAAAGCGCTGGTGGCCAACGCCAGGGCGCCGAAGCAGAACCAGCTCGATACCCTCGAGTCGAAGTCCACGACCAAGCTCACCGCCCTCGGCTCGCTTCGGAGCGCCGTCAGTGATTTCCAGACGGCGATGTCGCTGCTCAACAGCCCCACCAGCTTCCTGTCGCGCACCGCGACCTCGAGCAACACCGCGGCGCTCAACGCCACGGCCAGCCAGAGCGCCATCGGCGGCACCTACAAGATCAACGTCACCCAGCTGGCCACCGGCAGCAAGATCGCGTCCGCCGCATTCGGTACCGGCGCGACCACCAAGTTCAACGAAGGCTCGCTGGACATCAAGATCGGTGGCGACGACGCGCTGACCGTTGCCGTCGACAGCACCAACAACACCCTTTCCGGCATCCGCGACGCGATCAACAAGCAGGGCGCGGCGAAGGGCATCAGCGCCACCATCGTCACCGACAACCAGGGTTCGCGCCTGGTGTTGAGCAGCAGCAAGATGGGCGATGGCAAAGACATCACCATGACCGGCACCAGCACCTCGGGCAGCAACACCGACCTGAGCCAGCTGACCTTCCCCGGCCCGACCCTGAACCCGGCGGACTTCCCGACCACCGCCGAGTACGACGCGGCCGTGGCCAAGGCCGGCAAGACCCTGTCGACCGCCCAGAGCGCGAAGCTGACGGTGGACGGCCTCAACGTGGTGAGCGACTCCAACGCCGTCACCACCGCCATCGATGGCGTCACCCTGAACCTGACCGCCGAGACCGAGGCCAACAAGCCGCTGACCCTGACCGTCTCGCAGAACAGCAGTGCGGTTAAGACCAACGTGCAGAACTTCGTCACCGCGTACAACAAGATGGTCAGCACCATCAGTTCGCTGACCAAGGTGACCACCGTGGAAGGCAGCGACCCTGTGGTGGCGGCGCTGGCCGGCGACTCCACCGCCCGTTCCCTGCTCGCCTCGATGCGCAGCGAGCTGGTCACCCCCAGTGGCGAAGGCTCCGTCAAGGCCCTGGCCAGCCTGGGTATCACCACCAAGCAGGACGGCACCCTGGACCTGGACGCCACCAAGCTGGACAAGGCCATCGCCGCCGATTACCAGGGCATCTCCGATTTCTTCACCGGTGACAACGGCCTGGCCAGCCGCATGACCAAGCAGGCCAAGCCCTATACCGACTCCACCGGTGTCATCGAGCAGCGCAGCAAGGTGCTTCGCGACACCATCAAGGGGGTCGACAAGCAGCAAGAGGCCCTCGACCTGCGCATGACCGCGCTGCAGACCCGCCTGTACAAGCAGTTCACCACCCTTGACTCCCTGCTGGCGCAGATGCAGGGCACCAGCGACAGCCTGACCTCTCAGCTCGATGCACTGCCTGGCCTGACCAAGAAGAACTGACCGAACCCGAGGTTTGGTCAGCTCGCGTCCTAATGACGAAAAAAGCTCAGCAGGAGGCTTAAAGCTCCCGTGAAACCAGCCGATATTATGGACATCGAAGAAACACTGGTTCACGAGGAGTTGCGAGATGAGAGCGATGTTGGCCATGAAGCAGTATCAGCAGGTGAATGTTCAGGCTCAGGTCTCTGATGCAAGCCCTCATCGCCTGATCCAGATGCTGATGGAAGGCGGGCTCGAACGCATGGCTCAGGCCCAGGGCGCGATGATGCGCGACCAGGCCTCACTGAAAGGCGAGCTGATCAGCAAATCCATCGGTATCATCGGCGGCCTCCGCGAGGCACTGGACCCGACTCGCGGTGGCGAAGTCGCGGCCAATCTCGATCGCCTGTACGAATACATGATCGCGCGCCTCATCCACGCCAACAAAGCCAACGACCCTGCGGTTCTCACCGAGGTTGCCGGCCTGCTGCGTGAAGTGAAGTCCGGCTGGGATGCCATAGCGCCCTGAGTTAGGAGAGGAAAATGAGCCAAGCCATGCTCCAGCAGATCGAAGAAACCCGCCTGGCCCTGGTCTCCGCCTTCGAGAGCCAGGACTGGGAAATCGTGAGCCAGCTCGACCGCCAGTGCCGCGACCAGGTGAATGTCGCCATGCTCGATTGCGCCGACATGGAAGAGGGCCTGCGTGCCCAGCTGGAAGCGCTGATCGATGTCTACCGTCGTCTCACCGAAGCCTGTGCCCAGCAGCGCGACCAGGTCGCCGACGAACTCCGCAATCTCGTCCGCTCCAACCAGGGCGCGAAGGTCTATCAGCTGTTCGGCTGATAGCGTCCCGATGCGGCGTCGGCAGGTGATCGGCGCTGCACCCTCAGCCTCTTAGGCTATCTGTCGCCAGACGCAAAAAAAAGCACGCCATAAATTTGACTCTTGGCACTTTTTTGACTTTACTAGTGGCCAATTGCTGGCGTTCATCGGGAATCTGATGGCACCGGTTGCCCTTGTGCCGCTGCAGAGGCGGCATCAGCCCTCGAGCAAAGAACAGAACAAGCATGTGGCGTGAAACCAAGATTCTGCTGATTGACGACAACAGCGATCGCCGCCGTGATCTGGCGGTCATTCTGAACTTTCTCGGCGAAGAGCACCTGGCCTGCGCCAGCCGCGACTGGCGTGAAGCCGTCGGCGCGCTGAACGCCACGCGTGACGTGCTCTGCGTCCTGCTCGGGGATGTCGAGTCCAAGGGTGGCACCACCGAGCTGCTCAAGCAGGTGGCCACCTGGGACGAGTTCCTGCCCGTGCTGCTGATCGACCAGGTGGTCCCGGCCGACTGGTCCGACGAGGTGCGCCGCCGTGTGCTGGCCAGCCTCGAGATGCCGCCCAGCTACAACAAACTGCTGGACTCCCTGCACCGCGCCCAGGTCTACCGCGAAATGTACGACCAGGCCCGCGAGCGCGGGCGCCAGCGCGAGCCGAACCTGTTCCGCAGTCTGGTGGGCACCAGCCGTGCCATCCAGCAGGTGCGGCAGATGATGCAGCAGGTGGCCGATACCGACGCCAGCGTGCTGATCCTGGGCGAATCGGGCACCGGCAAGGAGGTGGTGGCGCGCAACCTGCACTACCACTCCAAGCGCCGCGACGCGCCCTTCGTTCCGGTCAACTGCGGTGCCATCCCTGCCGAGCTGCTGGAAAGCGAACTGTTCGGCCATGAGAAGGGCGCCTTCACCGGTGCCATCACCAGCCGCGCCGGGCGTTTCGAGCTGGCCAACGGCGGCACCCTGTTCCTCGACGAGATCGGCGACATGCCGCTGCCCATGCAGGTCAAGCTGCTGCGCGTGCTGCAGGAGCGCACCTTCGAGCGCGTGGGCAGCAACAAGACCCAGAACGTCGACGTGCGCATCATCGCCGCCACCCACAAGAACCTCGAGCAGATGATCGAGACAGGCGGCTTCCGCGAAGACCTCTACTACCGCCTCAACGTGTTCCCCATCGAGATGGCCCCGCTGCGCGAGCGCGTGGAGGACATCCCGCTGCTGATGAACGAGCTGATCTCGCGCATGGAGCACGAGAAGCGTGGCTCCATCCGTTTCAACTCCGCCGCCATCATGTCGCTGTGCAACCACGACTGGCCCGGCAACGTCCGCGAGCTGGCCAACCTGGTGGAGCGCATGGCGATCATGCATCCCTACGGCGTCATCGGCGTTACCGAGCTGCCGAAGAAATTCCGCCACGTGGATGACGAGGACGAGCAACTGGCCGCCAGCCTGCGCGAGGAGCTCGAAGAGCGCTCCGCCATCGGGGCCGGCCTGCCTGGCGTCAGCAGCCCGGCGATGCTGCCGCCCGAAGGCCTGGACCTCAAGGACTACCTGGGCAATCTCGAGCAGGGGTTGATCCAGCAGGCCCTGGACGACGCCGCCGGCGTGGTGGCCCGCGCCGCCGAGCGCCTGCGCATCCGCCGCACCACCCTGGTGGAGAAGATGCGCAAGTACGGCATGAGCCGTCGCGACGACGAAATGGCAGAAGATTGACGCTTATTTCGTAATTCATTGTTTTAAAAGGATATTTTTTTAGGCACGGGTATTGCTATGTCTCTCTCGACTGACCGTCTCCTGACGGTTTGCCGAGCGAGAGAGAATCATGACCGCCAGTGCCAGCCCATCGCAGAAACCTGAGTCCGCCAGTGCGGCGCCCGTGGAAGAGGCTGGCCGAGCCAGCCTCGAGCAGGCGTTCGCCATGTTCAACCAGATGTCCAACCAGCTGAGCGAGTCGTACAGCCTGTTGGAAGCCCGGGTGACGGAGCTCAAGGGGCAGCTGGCCCTGGTCAGCGCCCAGCGCATGCAGGAACTCGCCGAGAAGGAACGCCTGGCCCTGCGCCTGCAGAGCCTGCTCGACCTGCTGCCCGGCGGCGTCATCGTCATCGACGGCCAGGGCGTGGTCCGGGAAGCCAACCCCGTGGCGCGCAGCCTGCTCGGCAAGCCGCTGGTGGGGATGCTCTGGCGCGAGGTCATCGCCCGCAACTTCGCCCCCCGCAAGGACGACGGTCACGAGATATCCATGAAGGACGGGCGCCGCCTGTCCATCGCCACCCGTTCATTGAACGGCGAGCCCGGGCAACTGGTACTGCTCGCCGACCTCACCGAAACCCGTCGCCTGCAGGACCAGCTGGCCCGTCATGAGCGCCTCTCCGCGCTGGGGCGCATGGTCGCCTCCCTGGCCCACCAGATCCGTACGCCGCTGTCCGCCGCGCTGCTCTATGCCAGCCATCTCACCGAGCAGGTCCTGCCGGTGGAGCAGCAGCAGCGTTTCGCCGGGCGCTTGAAGGAGCGGCTGCACGAGCTGGAGCACCAGGTCCGCGACATGCTGATCTTCGCCCGTGGCGACCTGCCCCTGCCGGATCGCCTGAAGCCGGTGATGCTCTTCGCCGCGTTGCGCTCGGCCGCCGAATCCCATGTCGGTGGCCTCTCCGTGCGCTGGCAGTGCGACGCCAGCGGCGGCGAACTGCTGTGCAACCGCGACACCCTGGTGGGGTCGCTGCTCAACCTCATCGAAAACGCCATCCAGGCCGCCGGCCGCGACGTGCGCCTGAAGATCCACCTGTACAGCCGCAGCGGCACGCTGCGTCTGTGCATCAGTGACAACGGCCCGGGCATGGACGCCGCCACCCTGGCTCGCCTGGGCGAACCCTTCTTCACCACCAAGACCACCGGAACGGGCCTCGGCCTCGCGGTGGTCAAGGCGGTGGCGCGTGCGCACCAGGGTGAGTTGCTGCTCAGCTCCCGCCCCGGTCGTGGCACCTGCGCCACCCTGGTCCTGCCGCTGCTTGGCACGGCACAGCCGGTAATTCAGGAGTAACCCCATGACCGTCAAAGTTCTGTTGGTCGAAGACGACCGTGCCCTGCGCGAAGCGCTTGCCGACACCCTGATGCTCGGCGGCTACGACTTCCGCGAAGCGGATAGCGCCGAGGCCGCCCTGGTGGCACTTGGCGAGGAGCCCTTCGGCATGATGATCAGCGACGTCAACATGCCCGGCATGGATGGCCACCAGTTGCTCGCGCTGGTGCGTACCCGCTACCCGCAACTGCCGGTGCTGCTGATGACCGCCTATGGCGCGGTCGAGCGTGCGGTCGACGCGATCCGCCAGGGCGCCGCCGACTACCTGGTCAAGCCCTTCGAGCCGCGCGCGCTGCTGGAGTTGGTCGAGCGCCATGCCCTGGGACGCGCCAGCGCCGGTGAAGGGGAGGGCCCCGTGGCCCAGGAGCCGGCCAGCCTGCAACTGCTGGAACTGGCCGCCCGTGTGGCCCGCAGCGACTCCACGGTGCTGATCTCCGGTGAGTCCGGTACCGGCAAGGAAGTGCTCGCCCGCTACATCCACCAGCAGTCACCGCGTGCCAACAAGCCCTTCATCGCCATCAACTGCGCGGCGATCCCCGACAACATGCTCGAGGCGACCCTGTTCGGTCACGAGAAGGGTGCCTTCACCGGTGCCATCGCCGCCCAGCCCGGCAAGTTCGAACTGGCCGATGGCGGCACCATCCTCCTCGACGAGATTTCCGAGATGCCCCTGGGCCTGCAGGCCAAGCTGCTGCGCGTACTGCAGGAGCGCGAGGTGGAGCGGGTCGGCGCGCGCAAGCCCATCGAGCTGGACATCCGCGTACTGGCCACCACCAACCGCGACCTCGCCGGCGAAGTGGCGGCGGGGCGCTTCCGCGAGGACCTCTATTACCGCCTCTCGGTCTTCCCCCTGGCCTGGCGCGCGTTGCGCGAGCGCCCGGCGGACATCCTGCCCCTGGCCGAGCGCCTGCTGGGCAAGCACGTCAAGAAAATGAACCATGCCCCGGTGCGCTTCTCCGCCGAGGCGCGCCAGGCGCTGGTCAGCCACCCCTGGCCGGGCAACGTCCGCGAACTGGACAACGCCATCCAGCGTGCGCTGATCCTCCAGCAGGGCGGCCTGATCCAGCCCCACGACCTGTGCCTCACCGCGCCCATCGGCATGGCCGTCGCACCGGTATCGGTACCCCTGAGCCCGGTCGCCGCCGTCGTTCCGGCGCCGGTCGGCCTGCCCGCCAGCCCTGCCGCGCCCGCTGCGGACGCCGCAGGCGCGCTGGGCGAAGACCTGCGTCGACACGAGTTCCAGATGATCATCGACACCCTGCGTTCCGAGCGCGGCCGCCGCAAGGAAGCCGCCGAACGCCTGGGCATCAGCCCGCGCACCCTGCGCTACAAGCTCGCGCAGATGCGCGATGCGGGGATGGATGTGGAGGCGTATCTGTATGCCAGCTGACGCTGAAGTTTGACGCTGGAAGCTTGAAGCCTGAAGCCTGAAGCCGGGTGGGTGTCGCTCTTTGCATCCACCGGTGGGGCTTGGCATGGCTGCGAAGTTCACCGGGCTGAAGCCCCGGGCTACGCGCAGAGTGCGGAAATAAATCAGCCCAGGGGTTGACGGTGTCCGCCGATCCCCCAGGCTCTTCCAGCTTCCAGCTTCCAGCTTCCAGCTTCCAGCTTCCAGCTTCCAGCTTCCAGCTTGCCCGCCTAATTGGCACCCTTGTTGCAACCTCCCCCGCAAAGACCGCTCCAGTGTCAAAAAATTGCGGTCGCGGAGGAATGTGATGAGCCAGGGTGTCGAATTCAATCGCCTGATGTTGGAAATGCGCTCCATGCAGATGGAGGCCATGGCCCGTACCAAGCCCGTGGCCAGCGCTACGCCCGAGGTCAACGCGCCGAGCTTTTCCGACATGCTCGGCCAGGCCGTCAACAAGGTGAACGAGACCCAGCAGGCGTCCAGCCAACTCGCCACCGCTTTCGAGATGGGGCAGAAAGGCGTCGACATCACCGACGTGATGATCGCCTCGCAGAAGGCCAGCGTGTCCTTCCAGGCCATGACCCAGGTACGCAACAAGCTGGTCCAGGCGTATCAAGACATCATGCAGATGCCGGTTTAAGGGCAGGGTTGAGAAATGGCAGACGCGGCAACCGCTAACGTCCCGGCCCAGGCGGGCGAGCAAGGCGAGAAGAAGCCCCTGTTCGGGCTGGCATTCCTGGAAAACCTGTCGCAGATGAGCATGCTGCGCCAGATCGGCCTGCTGGTCGGTCTCGCCGCCAGCGTGGCGATCGGTTTCGCCGTGGTGCTCTGGTCGCAGCAGCCGGACTACCGTCCGCTCTACGGCAGCCTCAGCGGCATGGATGCCAATCAGGTGATGGAAGCCCTGAACGGCGCGGACATCCCCTACAAGATCGAACCCAATTCCGGCGCCCTGCTGGTCAAGGCCGACGACGTCGCCCGTGCCCGCATCAAGCTGGCCGGTGCCGGCATCGCGCCGAACGATGGCAACGTCGGCTACGAGATCCTCGACCAGGAGCAGGGGCTGGGCACCAGCCAGTTCATGGAGGCGACCCGCTACCGTCGGGGCCTGGAAGGCGAGCTCGCACGCACCATCTCCAGCCTGAACAACGTCAAGGGCGCTCGCGTGCACCTGGCCATTCCCAAGAGCTCGGTATTCGTCCGCGACGAGCGCAAGCCCAGCGCTTCGGTGCTGGTCGAGCTGTACCCGGGGCGTTCCCTGGAGCCGAGCCAGGTGATGGCGATCGTCAACCTGGTCGCCACCAGCGTGCCGGAACTGGACAAGGGCCAGGTCACGGTCGTGGACCAGAAGGGCACGCTGCTGTCCGACCAGCAGGAGCTTTCCGAGCTGTCCATGGCGGGCAAGCAGTACGACTACACGCGTCGCATGGAAAGCCTGTTCACCCAGCGCGTGCACAGCATCCTGCAGCCGGTGCTGGGCAATGGCCGCTACAAGGCCGAAGTGTCCGCGGATGTCGACTTCAGCGCGGTTGAGTCCACCGCCGAAATGTTCAACCCGGACCAGCCCGCGCTGCGCAGCGAGCAGAAGCTCAATGAGGAGCGCCAGGCCGCCTCCGGTCCGCAGGGCGTGCCCGGTGCGCTGTCCAACCAGCCCCCGGGCCCGGCCACGGCCCCGCAGCAGGCGGCTCCGGCCGCTGCCGCACCGGCCGTGGCGCCCGGTCAGCCGATCCTCGACGACAACGGCCAGCAGATCATCGACCAGGCCACCGGCAAGCCGATGCTGGCGCCGTACCCGACCGACAAGCGCGACCAGACCACGCGCAACTTCGAGCTGGATCGCTCCATCAGCTATACCAAGCAACAGCAAGGTCGCCTGCGCCGGCTTTCCGTCGCCGTGGTGTTGGACGACCAGGTCAAGGTCAACGCCCAGGGCGAGACCACCCATGTACCCTGGACGGCCGACGAGATCGCCCGCTTCACCCGCCTGGTGCAGGATGCCGTTGGCTTCGATGCCAGCCGTGGCGACAGCGTCAGCGTGATCAACACCCCGTTCGTCGGCGGGGGCGAGGAGGTGATCGAACTGCCGTGGTACGAGCAGGTCTGGTTCCAGATGCTGACGTCGGGCCTGAAGCAGCTGTTCCCGGCGCTGCTGATCCTGATCCTGGTGTGGTTCGTGCTGCGTCCCGTGCTCAACAACATCT
The DNA here is from genome assembly GCF_003234055.1 of Pseudomonas sp. 57B-090624. NCBI lineage: Bacteria > Pseudomonadati > Pseudomonadota > Gammaproteobacteria > Pseudomonadales > Pseudomonadaceae > Pseudomonas > Pseudomonas sp. 57B-090624. Next base: position 64,885 of record NZ_QKRU01000015.1, on the reverse strand, counting down.
CCGGCGGCGGCAAGGGCAAGGACCTGGTCGGCGGCGGTCGCGACGGCGACGTCGAGCTGGGCGAAATGGGTGGGCTGTCCGGCGAGCTGTCCGATGATCGGGTGAGCCTCGGTGGGCCGCAAAGCATCCTGCTGCCGAGCCCGAGCGAGGGGTATGATGCACAACTGAACGCGATCAAGAGCCTGGTAGCCGAAGACCCGGGCCGCGTGGCCCTGGTAGTCAAAGAGTGGATCAACGCCGATGAGTGATAATCGCGCCCCGGTCAAGCTGACCAAGGTGGACAAGGCCGCCATCCTCCTGCTTTCCCTCGGCGAGACCGATGCCGCGCAGGTGCTGCGCCACATGGGCCCGAAGGAAGTGCAGAAGGTCGGCGTGGCGATGGCGCAGATGCGCAACGTGCACCGCGAGCAGGTCGAGCAGGTGATGGGCGAGTTCGTCGAGATCGTCGGCGACCAGACCAGCCTGGGCGTCGGTGCCGACGGCTACATCCGCAAGATGCTCACCCAGGCCCTGGGCGAGGACAAGGCCAACAACCTGATCGACCGTATTCTGCTAGGCGGCAGCACCAGCGGCCTGGACAGCCTGAAGTGGATGGAGCCGCGCGCCGTGGCCGATGTCATCCGCTACGAGCACCCGCAGATCCAGGCCATCGTGGTCGCCTACCTCGACCCGGACCAGGCCGGCGAGGTGCTCAGCCACTTCGACCACAAGGTGCGCCTGGACATCATCCTGCGCGTGTCCTCGCTGAACACCGTGCAGCCTTCCGCGCTCAAGGAACTCAACCTGATCCTCGAGAAGCAGTTCGCCGGCAACGCCAGCTCCACCCGCACCACCATGGGCGGCGTGAAACGCGCGGCGGACATCATGAACTTCCTCGACAGCTCGGTGGAGGGCCAGCTCATGGACTCCATCCGCGAAGTGGACGAGGACCTGTCCAGCCAGATCGAGGACCTGATGTTCGTCTTCGACAACCTCGCCGACGTCGACGATCGCGGCATCCAGGCGCTGATGCGCGAGGTGTCCTCCGATGTGCTGGTGCTGGCCCTCAAGGGGTCGGACGAGGCGATCAAGGAGAAGGTCTTCAAGAACATGTCCAAGCGCGCGGCCGAGCTGCTGCGCGACGACCTCGAGGCCAAGGGCCCGGTCCGCGTCAGCGACGTGGAGACCGCGCAGAAGGAAATCCTCACCATCGCCCGTCGCATGGCCGAAGCCGGAGAAATCGTGCTCGGCGGCAAGGGCGGCGAAGAAATGATCTGAGGCCCGCCCGATGGCTACCAAGGAAGCGCAGAGCGAGCTGATCCGCGCCAAGGACGTGAGCGCCTTCGACCGCTGGTCCCTGCCCAGCTTCGACCCCGAAGGGCCCGCCGATGTGGCCGAGGAGCCGGTCGAGCCCGTCCGGCAGCCGGACGCACCGGCCACCGCCGAAGCCGCTGAAGCCGCCCCGACGCTGGAAACGCCCCAGGCGATCGAGGAGGTCGAGCCCGAGGCCGTCAAGCCGCTGACGCTCGATGAGCTGGAAGCGATCCGCCAGGACGCCTACAACGAGGGCTTCGCCACCGGCGAGAAGGACGGTTTCCACGCCGGCCAGATCAAGGCGCGGCAGGAGGCCGAGGTGGCCACCAATGCGCGCCTGGAGTCCCTGGAAAGCCTCATGGGCCAGCTCATGGCGCCCATCGCCGAACAGGACCAGCAGCTGGAAGAGGCCATGGTGCACCTGATCGGGCAGATGACCCGCCAGGTCATCCAGCGCGAGCTGGCGATGGACTCCAGCCAGATCCGCCAGATCCTGCGCGAGGCCCTGAAGCTGCTGCCCATGGGCGCCAGCAACCTGCGCATCCACATCAACCCGCAGGACTTCGAGCTGGTGAAGGCCCTGCGCGAGCGCCACGAAGAAACCTGGCGCATCCTCGAGGACGAGACGCTGCTGCCCGGTGGCTGTCGCATCGAGACCGAGCACAGCCGCGTCGACGCCAGCATCGAGACGCGCATGAGCCAGGCGCTCAAGCAGCTGTTCGACCAGCAGCGCGAGCAGAAGGTGCACCCGCCGGCCGCCGACATCGCTCTCGACCTGAGTGCCCCGGAACACCCCCATGCGTCTTGAGCGCATCAGCTTCGCCAAGCGCCTCGGCGGCTACGCCGATGCCGTACGGCTGCCCACCCAGCCGGTGGTGGAAGGACGCCTGCTGCGCATGGTCGGCCTCACCCTCGAGGCCGAAGGCCTGCGCGCCGCGATCGGCAGCCGCTGCCTGGTGATCAACGACGACAGCTACCACCCGGTGCAGGTCGAAGGCGAGGTCATGGGCTTTTCCGGCAACAAGATCTACCTGATGCCCGTCGGCAGCCTCGCCGGCATCGCACCGGGCGCGCGCGTGGTGCCGTTGCCAGATACCGGGCGCCTGCCCATGGGCATGTCCATGCTCGGTCGTGTGCTCGATGGCGCCGGGCGTGCCCTGGATGGCAAGGGCGGGATGAAGGCCGAGGACTGGGTGGCGATGGACGGCCCGGTGATCAACCCGCTCAACCGTGACCCCATTTCCGTGCCGCTGGACGTCGGCATCCGCTCCATCAACGGCCTGCTCACCGTTGGCCGGGGCCAGCGTCTCGGCCTGTTCGCCGGCACCGGCGTCGGCAAGTCGGTGCTGCTGGGCATGATGACCCGCTTCACCGAGGCGGAGATCATCGTCGTCGGCCTGATCGGCGAGCGGGGCCGCGAGGTCAAGGAATTCATCGAGCACATCCTCGGCGAGGAGGGCATCAAGCGCTCCGTGGTGGTCGCATCCCCTGCGGACGACGCCCCGCTGATGCGCCTGCGCGCCGCCATGTACTGCACGCGCATCGCCGAGTACTTCCGCGACAAGGGCAAGAACGTCCTGCTGCTGATGGATTCGCTGACCCGCTTCGCCCAGGCCCAGCGGGAGATCGCCCTGGCCATCGGCGAGCCCCCGGCGACCAAGGGCTACCCGCCATCGGTGTTCGCCAAGCTGCCCAAGCTGGTGGAGCGTGCCGGCAACGGCGAGAAGGGCGGGGGTTCCATCACCGCCTTCTACACCGTGCTGTCCGAGGGCGACGACCAGCAGGACCCGATCGCCGACGCGGCGCGTGGCGTGCTCGATGGCCACTTCGTGCTGTCACGACGCCTGGCGGAGGAGGGGCACTATCCGGCCATCGACATCGAGGCGTCGATCAGCCGGGTCATGCCCCAGGTGGTCAGCCCGGAGCACATGAAGCTGGCCCAGCGCTTCAAGCAACTGTGGTCGCGCTACCAGCAGAGCCGCGATCTGATCAGCGTCGGGGCCTATGTCGCCGGTGGCGACGCCGACACCGACCTGGCCATCGCCCGGCATCCGGCCATGGCCCGCTACCTCCATCAGGGGCTCAACGAAAGCGAGCCGCTGGCGCAGAGTGTCGAAGGCCTGGCAGCGGTGCTGAACACCGGCAACGCGGGCTGATGATCCATGGCCCGTGACCGCGCCGCGCGCCTGGCACCCGTGGTGGAAATGGCGCAGAAAGCCGAACGCGACGCCGCCCGCCAGGTCGGCCACTGCCAGGGCCTGCTCGGCCAGGCCGAAGGCAAGCTCGGCGATCTCGAGCGTTTTCGGTCCGACTACCAGCAGCAGTGGATCACTCAGGGCAGCAAGGGCGTCTCCGGCCAGTGGCTGACCAACTACCAGCGCTTTCTCTCGCAATTGGAAACGGCCGTCGCCCAGCAGACCCAGAGCGTGGCCTGGCACCGCGAGAATCTGGTCAAGGCGCGTGAGGCCTGGCAGCAGCGCTACGCCCGCCTGGAGGGCCTGAAGAAACTGGTGCAGCGCTACCTCGACGAAGCGCGGGCGATCCAGGACAAGCGCGAGCAGAAGCTGCTCGACGAGCTCTCGCAACGCCTCATCGGGCGTGAGGAACGCTAAATCGCGGTTGCCGAGGCTCCAGGCGGGTGCTAAATCTTCAGCACGCGTTTTCATCTGATCAAGGAGTCTTGCATGGCCATCACCTCGCTGCCTTCGAGCGACGGGCAAGAGTTGACCATCGTCATCCAGGGACGTTTCGATTTCGGGGCCCACCAGGAATTTCGCGACGCCTACGAGCGCGTGAGCATCCACCCCACACGCTACGTGGTGGACCTCAAGGGCACCACCTACCTCGACAGCTCGGCCCTGGGCATGCTGCTCCTGCTGCGTGACCACGCGGGCGGCGACAGCGCGCAGATCCGCCTGGTCAACTGCAACCCCGACGTCCGCAAGATCCTCGCCATCTCCAACTTCGAACAGCTGTTCCAGATTGCCTGAAACCGCCATGTCGGCCCGCCTGTCGATCCTCATCGCCGAGGACAACGCAGCCGACCGCATGCTGCTCTCCACCATCGTCAACCGCCAGGGCCATCGTGCCCTGACGGCGGCCAATGGCCTGGAAGCGGTGGCGCTGTTCGAGCAGGAGCGGCCGGACATGGTGCTGATGGATGCGCTGATGCCGGTCATGGACGGCTTCGAGGCCGCACGGCGGATCAAGCAGCTGGCGGGCGAGGAGCTGGTGCCGATCATCTTCCTCACCTCGCTGACCGAGAACGAGGCCTTGGTGCGCTGCCTGGAGGCCGGTGGTGACGATTTCCTCGCCAAGCCCTACAACCGCGTCATCCTCGAAGCCAAGATCAAGGCCATGGATCGCCTGCGCCGCCTGCAGGAGACGGTCCTGCACCAGCGTGACCTGATCGCCAAGCACAACGAACACCTGCTCACCGAGCAGCGGGTGGCCAAGGCGGTGTTCGACAAGGTGGCCCACTCCGGCTGCCTCAATGCCTCCAACATCCGCTACCTGCAATCGCCCTACGCGCTGTTCAATGGCGACCTGCTGCTGGCCGCGTTCAAGCCCTCCGGCGGCATGCACGTACTGCTCGGCGACTTCACCGGTCACGGCTTGCCGGCCGCCATCGGCGCGATGCCGCTGGCCGAGGTGTTCTACGGGATGACCGCCAAGGGCTACGCCATGGTCGACATCCTCCGCGAGATGAACGCCAAGCTGAAGCGCATCCTGCCGGTGGGCGTATTCTGCTGTGCGACCCTGCTCAACCTCAGCTTCCAGCGCCGTGTGCTGGAGGTGTGGAACGGCGGCCTGCCCGATGGCTACCTGCGCCGTGCCGACGGCAGCCCGGTGGTGCCGCTGGTGTCGCGGCACCTGCCGCTCGGGGTGCTCGACCCCGCTGTGTTCGATGACAAGTACGAGGTCTACCCGATGGAAGTCGGCGACCGCGTGTTCCTCTGGTCCGACGGCGTGCTGGAGACCCGCAACGAAGCCGGCGAGCTGTTCGGTGACGAGCGCCTGCAGCGGGTGTTCGCCGGCAATACCCGCGCCGATCGGTTGTTCGACGAAATCCAGCGCACCCTGGCCGCGTTCCGTGGCGAGGCGCAGGACGATGTCAGCATGATCGAGGTGGCGCTGGTCGAGGACCTCGACCAGCGTCCGCAACTGGCCTTCACCGACAGTGGCCAGCTGAGCCCGATGGATTGGTCCGCCTGTTTCGAGTTCCGCGCCCCGACCCTCAAGCGCTTCAATCCCCTGCCTTTCCTCCTGCAACTGCTGCTGGAGGTGCAGGGGTTGCGTGACCAGGGCGGGGCGCTCTACACCGTGCTCGCCGAGCTCTATTCCAACGCACTGGAGCACGGTGTGCTGGGCCTGGACTCATCGCTCAAGCGCGATGCGCGCGGGTTCGCCGAGTACTACCGCGAGCGTGCCCTGCGCCTGGCCTGCCTGGAGGACGGCCATGTGCGCATCCACCTCGAACTGCTGTCCGAGAGCGAGGAAAGCGGGTGCCTGTCGATTCGGGTCGAGGACAGCGGCAAGGGCTTCGATGCGCAGGCGATGCTGGCGCGTGCGGCGGACACGTCGCGCCTCAGCGGTCGTGGCCTGACCCTGGTCAGACAACTTGCCGCGCGCTGCGACTTGCCGGAGGATGGCAGGGGCATTCGCGTGGAGTTCGTCTGGCCGCGCCCATCCTGATTCCCATCGTGTCGTTCAAGGAGTGATCCGGTTGTCCGATCTGCATATCGACAATGGCGTACTGGCCGCTTTGCAGGAAGTCATGGAAGACGAGTACCCGGTGTTGCTGGACACCTTCCTGGTCGACTCGGAAGAGCGCGTGCGCCTGCTCCACCAGGCCTGTGACCAGCAGGACGCGCAGGCCTTGCGCCTTGCCGCGCACAGTTTCAAGGGCAGTTGCAGCAACATGGGCGCGCCGTTGCTGGCGAGCCTGTGCAAGCAGCTGGAAGAGAGCGCTCGCCGCGAGCGCCTGGAAGACGCGCCGGACTTGGTCGAGCGCATCGAGCGCGAGTTCGCCATCGTGCGCATCCTGTTCCGCTCCGAGCGCCAGCGCCACAGCTTCTGACGCACCGCTGCCCTGCATGGCTGAAACTTGGCCCGCCCCTTGCAATCCCCTTGGCACGAACCAACCCCTCAGCGGAGAGTGCCCATGCCCGTTGCCACCGATATGCTTCTGCAGGCCAGCCCTGATGTGAAGCCGAAAGTGCAGGCGGCAAAAGCCCAGGTGAAGGCCCCGGAGCCCAGCAGGAATGCGGCTCCCAGCTTTGCCCAGGTGTATGCGAAGGAGCAGCAGGCCAAGCCTGTAGAACGAAACGAGCCGGCGGCCAAGCCCGCCCGTGACAAGCCCGATGACACCCGCAAGGCGGACGATTCGGCGGACCGGCCGGCCAATGACAGCAGCGGCAAGCCAACGACGGTTGCCGATAGCGGCAACGACTTGCCGGCCGACCGCGACAGCGGAAAGGGAAGCGGCAGCGGGGGCGAGGCCAGCGACGACACCGTCACCGCCAGCGATGGCACCCAGCCGGATGACCCGGTGATCGACCCGCTGCTGCTGATGGCCATGAGCGGCCAGATCGCACCGCCGGTGGTCGAGCCGCCGGCGCCGGAAATCACCCTGCCCACCGGGATGCCCGGCGTCGCCGCGGCCACTCCCGGCACCTCCACCCTGGAGGTCGACCCGCAGGCGGACCCGCTGCAGGGCTTCGCCGGCATGCAGGTCAGCCTGCAGGCCACCGGCGAGGGCGACCAGGTCCAGGTCGCGACCACAACTACGGTCACTGCGCAGAACTCGGCCAGTGCCGGGCAGAGTTTCGCCAGCGCCATGGCCGCGTTCTCCGACAAGCCGGCGGAGACGGGCGAGACCCCGGTGGATGTCGAGCTGCCGGTGGCCGAGCTCTCCGAGCAACTGACCCAGGGCCTGGGCGAGAGCAAGTCGGAGATCCGCAGTGAAGTCCTCGACAGTCGCCTCAACGCGCTCGGCCAGGCCATCAGCCAGCAATCGGCCCTGGCCCAGCGCACGCCGGCACTGGTCCCCGGCCAGCCGGTGGCGATGAACCAGGGTGGCTGGAGCGAAGCGGTGGTCGACCGGGTCATGTGGCTGTCCAGCCAGAACCTCAAGTCGGCCGAGATCCAGCTCGACCCGCAGGAACTGGGGCGCCTGGAAGTGCGTATCCACATGAACCAGGACCAGACCCAGGTGACCTTCGCCAGCCCCAACGCCGGGGTGCGCGACGCACTGGAAGGGCAGATGCACCGGCTGCGCGACATGTTCTCGCAGCAGGGCATGAACCAGTTGGACGTCAACGTCTCCGACCAGTCCCTGAACCGCGGCTGGCAGGGCCAGCAGGGCAATGAGGGGGGTAGCGGCCGTGGCAATGGCGGCGCATCGCACCTGGGCGGGGGCGGCGATGAGGAGATCGCCGTCGGCATCAGCGAGATTCGCAGCCCGACGGCGGGTGGCGGGCGTGGCCTGGTGGACTACTACGCCTGATCCGCATCCCGGCAATCGCCATGTTCTAGACTGAAGGCGCCCGGTGGCTGAACGAAAAGCCACCGGGCGCCTTTTTCGTGGGTGACAGGCGCCAAGGACACTGGTATATCCGCTGCGGCGTTTGTTGAGAAGCTGGCATAACACTTGCTCTCAACCCATTGAATGCGGGTGTGAACCCGAATCAGCGACGGAATTTTGGCATGGCGAAGAAAGAAGCGAAGGCGGACGCGGGCGGCGGCGAGAAGCCGGCGGGCAAGAGCAAGCTCAAACTGATCATCCTGCTGGTCGTCGTGCTGCTGGTGGTGGTGGGCGCCTCGGTCGGCGCCACCTGGTTCCTGCTCGGTCGCGGCGATGCCAAGAAGGACGATGCCAAGGACGCCGAAGCGGCCGCCGAGCACGCCGCACCGGTCAAGCAGATCGCCCTGTACGAACCGCTGGCCCCGGCCTTCGTGGTCAACTTCAACCAGAACGGCCACCAGCGCTACATGCAGGTGACCGTCGCCCTGATGGGCCGCGACAAGGCCGAGATGGACGCGCTGAAAGTCCACATGCCGGTGGTGCGCAACAAGCTGGTGATGCTCTTCTCCAGCCAGACCTTCGACACCCTGGTCACGCCGGTGGGCAAGGAAATGCTGCGCCAGCAGGCGACCGCGACCATCCAGGAGGTGGCCAAGGCGCAGACCGGCAAGGTGGCGATCGAACAAGTGCTGTTCACCAATTTCGTATTGCAGTAGCAGGGGAGACCGATGGCAGTCCAAGACCTGCTTTCCCAGGACGAGATCGACGCGCTGCTCCACGGCGTCGACGACGGCCTGGTCGAGACCGAGAACGACGCGGAACCCGGGAGCGTCAAGAGCTACGACCTGACCAGCCAGGATCGCATCGTCCGCGGACGCATGCCGACCCTGGAGATGATCAACGAGCGCTTCGCCCGTTACACCCGCATCAGCATGTTCAACCTGCTGCGCCGCTCGGCGGACGTGGCGGTGGGTGGCGTGCAGGTGATGAAGTTCGGCGAGTACGTGCATTCGCTGTACGTGCCCACCAGCCTCAACCTGGTGAAGATGAAGCCGCTGCGCGGCACCGGCCTGTTCATCCTCGACGCCAAGCTGGTGTTCAAGCTGGTGGACAACTTCTTCGGTGGTGACGGCCGTCACGCCAAGATCGAGGGCCGGGAATTCACCCCCACCGAGCTGCGCGTGGTGCGCATGGTGCTGGACCAGGCCTTCGTCGACCTGAAGGAAGCCTGGCATGCGGTGATGGACGTGAACTTCGAGTACATCAACTCCGAGGTGAACCCGGCGCTGGCCAACATCGTCAGCCCCAGCGAAGTGATCGTGGTCTCCACCTTCCACATCGAGCTCGATGGCGGCGGCGGCGACCTGCACATCACCATGCCCTACTCGATGATCGAGCCGATCCGCGAGATGCTCGACGCGGGCTTCCAGTCCGATGTCGATGACCAGGACGAGCGCTGGATCAAGGCCCTGCGCGAGGACATCCTCGACGTCAGCGTACCGGTCGGCGCCACCGTGGTCCGCCGCCAGCTGCGCCTGCGCGACATCCTGCACATGCAGCCGGGCGACGTGATCCCGGTGGAGATGCCCGAGCACATGATCATGCGCGCCAACGGCGTGCCGGCCTTCAAGGCCAAGCTGGGGGCCCACAAGGGCAACCTGGCCCTGCAGATTCTCGATCCGATCGACCGTCAGCGCTGACGGTCGCTCCACCCCCATTTGAGCCAGCCGAGGTCAACCGATGGCAGACGAAGAAAACACCACCCCCGAGGAACAGGCGCTCGCCAACGAGTGGGCGGCGGCCCTGGCCGAGGCGGGCGACGAGGCCAGCCAGGACGATATCGACGCACTGATGAACCAGGGCGCTGCCCCTGCGGCACCGTCCAATCCGCGCGCGCCGATGGAGGAGTTCGGCAGCATGCCGCGTTCCAACGCGCCGGTGAGCCTGGATGGCCCCAATCTCGATGTGATCCTCGACATCCCGGTATCGATTTCCATGGAAGTGGGCAACACCGACATCACCATTCGCAACCTGTTGCAGTTGAACCAGGGGTCGGTGATCGAGCTGGACCGCCTGGCCGGCGAACCGCTGGACGTGCTGGTCAACGGCACCCTGATCGCCCATGGCGAAGTCGTGGTGGTCAACGAGAAGTTCGGCATCCGCCTGACCGACGTGATCAGCCCCAGCGAACGCATCAAGAAGCTGCGCTGACGCCATGCGCCGACTCCTGCTCGCACTGCCCTGCCTGCCGCTGCTGGCCTTCGCCGCCGATCCTGTCGCACCGGCGGCCTCCGCCACCCCGATGACGATGGCGGCCCCGGCTGCCGCGGCTCCGGTGGTCAATGCCGGCGGTGGCGTGGCCGCGCAGCTCGGGCAGCTCACCCTGGGCCTGCTGCTGGTGGTGGGTGTGATCTTCCTGCTCGCCTGGCTGTTGCGCCGGGTCCAGCAGATGAACCCACGTGGCGGCCAGGTGATCAAGCTGATCTCCAGCCAGGCGCTGGGCCCGCGTGATCGGCTGGTGCTGGTGCAGGTCGGCGGCGAGCAGATCCTCCTCGGGCTGACCGCCGGGCGCATCACCCCGCTGCACGTGCTCAAGGAGCCGGTGCACATGCCCGACGCCGAGCCTGCCACCCCCGAATTCGCCCAGCGCCTGATGGAGCTGCTGGGCAAGGACAAGGACAAGAGCTGATGGGTTACTGGCGCATCCTGATCGCCCTGCTGCTGGCACTGGCGGCCCCCCTGGCGCTGGGCGCCGACGACCCATTGTCGATCTCCGCCATTACCCTGTCGACCAACGCCGAAGGCCAGCAGGAATACTCGGTCAGCCTGCAGATCCTGCTGATCATGACCGCGCTGAGCTTCATCCCGGCGTTCGTCATGCTGATGACCAGCTTCACCCGGATCATCATCGTCTTCTCCATCCTGCGCCAGGCGCTGGGCCTGCAGCAGACGCCGTCGAACCAGATCCTCACCGGCATGGCGCTGTTCCTCACGATGTTCATCATGGGGCCGGTGTTCGACCAGGTGAACCGCGACGCCCTGCAGCCCTACCTCAACGAGCAGTTGCCGGCGCAGGAGGCGATCAAGCGCGCCGAGGTGCCGGTGAAGAACTTCATGCTGGCGCAGACCCGCTCCAGCGACCTGGAGCTGTTCGTGCGCCTGTCCAAGCGCACCGACATCCAGTCGCCCGACGCCGCGCCGCTGACCATCCTGATCCCGGCCTTTGTCACGTCCGAGCTGAAGACCGCATTCCAGATCGGCTTCATGATCTTCATCCCGTTCCTGATCATCGACCTGGTGGTGGCCAGCGTGCTGATGGCGATGGGCATGATGATGCTGTCGCCGCTGATCATCTCGCTGCCGTTCAAGATCATGCTGTTCGTGCTCGTGGATGGCTGGGCGCTGATCATCGGCACACTCGCCGGAAGCTTTGGAGGGGTTTAGCCATGACGCCCGAAGTCGCTGTCGACCTGTTCCGCGAAGCGCTGTGGCTGACCTGCGTGATCGTCGGCATCCTCGTGGTGCCGAGCCTGGTGGTGGGCCTGATCGTTGCCATGTTCCAGGCCGCCACGCAGATCAACGAGCAGACCCTGAGCTTCCTGCCGCGCCTGCTGGTGATGCTGATCTCGCTGATGTGGGCCGGGCCCTGGCTGACCCGTGAGCTGATGGAATACATGACCAACCTGTACCACAACATCCCCATGCTGATCGGCTGACATGTTCGAGCTGAGTGCGGCGCAGATCGGCGGGATGCTCAGTGGCTACCTGTTGCCGCTGTTCCGCATCGCTTCCCTGCTGATGACCATGCCGCTGATCGGCACCCAGCTGGTGCCGACCCGGGTGCGGCTGTACCTGGCCCTCGGCATCACCACGGTGCTGGCGCCCTCGCTGCCGCCGATGCCGGCGGTCGATGCCATCAGCCTGCAAGCCTTCCTGCTGATCGCCGAACAGATCCTGGTCGGCGCGGTGATGGGCTTCGCCCTGCAATTGTTCTTCCATGCCTTCGTCGTCGCCGGGCAGATCCTCGCGGTGCAGATGGGCCTGGGCTTCGCCTCGATGGTCGACCCCACCAACGGCGTCTCGGTGCCGGTGATCGGGCAGTTCTTCACCATGCTGGTGACCCTGCTGTTCCTCGCCATGAACGGCCACCTGGTGGTGTTCGAGGTGCTCGCCGAGAGCTTCGTCACCCTGCCGGTGGGAGGCGGCCTGATGGCCGCGCACTACTGGGAGCTGGCCACCAAGCTCGGCTGGGTGCTCGGCGCCGGCCTGCTCCTGGCGCTGCCGGCGATCACCGCGCTGCTGGTGGTCAACATCGCCTTCGGCGTGATGACCCGCGCCGCGCCGCAACTGAACATATTCTCCATCGGCTTCCCGCTGACGGTGGCCCTGGGCCTGGTGATCATCTGGATCGGCATGGCCGACATCCTCGCCCAGTACCAGATCCTCGCTTCCGACGCCTTGCAGCTCCTGCGCGAGCTGGCGAGGGCGCGCTGATGATCGTCCAGCCTGGCTGCGCGCAGCCCATTGCCCGTCCCGGTCGGTTGACCGGGCCTGCTGCCGAGGTGCGCCATGGCGGAGAGTGAGAGCGGGGCGGACAAGAGCGAAGAACCCACGGCGAAACGCCAGCAGGAGGCGCGCGAGAAGGGGCAGATCGCCCGTTCCAGGGAGCTCAACACCCTCGCCATCACCCTGGGTGGGGCAGGGGGCGTGCTGGCCTCGGGCGGCGGCCTGGCGGACATGATGATGCGCATGATGCAGTCCAACTTCACCCTGCCGCGCGAGGTGCTGATGGATGAGCGCAGCATGGCGTTGTGGCTGTTGCAGTCCGGGCAGATGGCGCTCTCGGCCATCACGCCGCTGCTGGTGACCCTGCTCATCGTCTCCCTGGTGGCGCCCATCTCCCTGGGTGGCTGGCTGTTTTCCTTCGAGGCGCTGGCACCCAAGTTCAGCCGCATGAACCCGCTGTCCGGCCTCAAGCGCATGTTCTCCATGCACGCGGTGGTGGAGCTGCTCAAGGCGCTGGGCAAGTTCGGGCTGATCCTGATGGTGGCGCTGATGGTGCTGTCCTCGGATGCCGACGACCTCCTGGCCATCGCCCACGAGCCGCTGGAGCAGGCCATCCTGCACAGCGTCCAGGTGGTGGGCTGGAGTGCGGTCTGGCTGGCCTGCGGGCTGATCCTGATCGCCGCCATCGACGTGCCCTACCAGCTCTGGGACAACAAGCAGAAGCTGATGATGACCAAGCAGGAAGTGCGCGACGAGTACAAGGACAGCGAGGGCAAGCCCGAGGTCAAGTCGCGCATCCGCCGCATGCAGCGCGAGATGGCCGAGCGCCGCATGATGTCCGCCGTGCCCCAGGCCGACGTGGTGATCACCAACCCGACCCACTTCGCCGTGGCCCTGAAGTACGACCCGGCCAAGGGCACGGCGCCCTTGCTGCTGGCCAAGGGCAACGACTTCACCGCCCTGAAGATTCGCGAGATCGCCCAGGAGCACAAGATCACCGTGCTGGAGTCCCCGGCCCTGGCGCGGGCGGTGTTCTACTCCACCGAGCTGGACCAGGAGATCCCTGCCGGCCTCTACCTGGCGGTCGCCCAGGTGCTGGCCTACGTCTACCAGCTCAAGCAGTTCCGCGCGGGCAAGGGCAAGCGCCCTGCGCCCCTGGCGGAGCCGCCGATCCCTGCCGACCTGCGCCGCGACGAGTGACCCGCAGACGGTCGGCCATTGCCGCTGCAACCCCTCTGTAAAGCCGATCCCGGCAAAGTTGGTGAGCTTCTTGCACAAGCCCTCCAGCGCGCATCCGCGCGTCAAAAGATTGAATGGGCGAGGGCTGTGTTTCGCCATTGCGTGAGGGTAGAGATTTGGATCGTTCGCAACTGATCGGCAACGTGCGCGGCAACTTCGCCAGCCTTTCCAGGGGCAACCTGGGGGTGCCGCTGCTGGTGCTGATCATGCTCGGCATGATGACGTTGCCGGTGCCGCCGTTCCTCCTGGACGTGTTCTTCACCTTCAACATCGCCCTCTCCATCGTGGTCCTGCTGGTCAGCGTCTATGCCCTGCGCCCGCTGGACTTCGCGGTCTTCCCCACCATCCTGCTGGTCTCGACCCTGCTGCGCCTGGCGCTGAACGTGGCCTCCAGTCGCGTGGTGCTGCTCCACGGCCAGGACGGCCACGACGCCGCGGGCAAGGTGATCCAGGCCTTCGGTGAAGTGGTCATCGGCGGCAACTACGTGGTCGGTGCGGTGATCTTCGCCATCTTGATGATCATCAACTTCGTGGTGGTCACCAAGGGTGCCGGGCGTATCTCCGAGGTGAGTGCACGCTTCACCCTGGACGCCATGCCCGGCAAGCAGATGGCGATCGACGCCGACCTCAACGCCGGCATCATCGACCAGGTCGAGGCCAAGAAGCGCCGCGCGGAAGTCTCCCAGGAAGCCGACTTCTACGGCTCCATGGACGGTGCCAGCAAATTCGTCCGCGGCGACGCCATCGCCGGCCTGCTGATCCTGTTCATCAACCTGATCGGCGGCATGGCCATCGGCATCATCCAGCATGGCCTGACCTTCGGCGACGCCGGGCGCATCTACTCCCTGCTGACCATCGGTGACGGTCTGGTGGCGCAGATCCCCTCGCTGCTGCTGTCCACCGCCGCTGCGATCATGGTGACCCGCGTCTCCAGCTCCGAGGACATGGGCCAGCAGGTCAACCGCCAGATGTTCGCCTCGCCCAAGGCACTGGCTGTCTCCGCCGCCATCCTCATCGCCATGGGCCTGGTCCCGGGCATGCCCCACGTGTCCTTCCTCGGCCTCGGCCTGATCGCCGCCGGCGGTGCCTGGTGGATCTGGCGCAAGGGGCAGAAGGAGAAGGAAGTGGCCGTCCAGGAAGCGCAGCGCCAGCAGGAACTGCTGCCGGCCCAGCGTGCTCCGGAGACCAAGGAGCTGGGCTGGGACGACGTCACCCCGGTGGACATGGTCGGCCTGGAGGTCGGCTACCGCCTGATCCCCCTGGTGGACCGCAACCAGGGTGGCCAGTTGCTCACCCGGATCAAGGGCGTGCGCAAGAAGCTGTCCCAGGAAATGGGCTTCCTCATGCCCTCGGTGCACATCCGCGACAACCTCGACCTGCTGCCCAACGCCTATCGCCTGACCCTGATGGGCGTCAGCGTGGCCGAGGCGGAGGTCTACCCGGACCGCGAGCTGGCGATCAACCCCGGCCAGGTCTTCGGCACCCTCAATGGCATCGCCGCCAAGGATCCGGCGTTCGGCCTGGAGGCCGTTTGGATCGATGGCAGCCAGCGCGACCAGGCGCAATCCCTCGGCTACACGGTGGTGGACGCCAGCACCGTGGTCGCCACCCACCTCAACCAGATCCTGCACAAGCACGCCCACGAGCTGCTGGGGCACGAAGAAGTGCAGCAGCTCATGCAATTGCTGGCCAAGAGCTCGCCCAAGCTCGCCGAGGAGCTGGTGCCGGGCCTGGTGTCGCTGTCGACCCTGCTCAAGGTGCTGCAGGCGCTGCTGCAGGAGCAGGTACCGGTGCGCGACATCCGTACCATCGCCGAGGCCATCGCCAACGTGGCCCCGAAGAGTCAAGATCCCGCCGCTATGGTGGCGGCGGTTCGCGTGGCGCTCGCCCGTGCAATCGTGCAAAGCATTGTGGGACTAGAGCCGGAGCTGCCTGTGATCACCCTGGAGCCCAGGTTGGAACAGATATTGCTCAGTAGCATGCAGAAGGCCGGACAAGGCTCCGAGGATGGCATCCTCCTGGAGCCTGGCATGGCCGAGAAGCTGCAACGTTCCCTGGTGGAAGCGGCGCAGCGCCAGGAGATGCTCGGCAAGCAGGCCATCCTGCTGGTGGCCGGGCCGATCCGGGCGATGCTGTCGCGCTTCGCAAGGCTCGCCGTGCCAACCATGCACGTACTGGCCTACCAGGAAATACCGGACAACAAGCAGGTCACCATAGTCGCGACTGTGGGGCAGAACTAACCGAGGTCACAGGCCATGCAGGTCAAACGCTTCTTCGCTGCGGATATGCGCCAGGCCATGAAACTGGTGCGGGACGAACTGGGCGCGGATGCCTCCATCATCGGCACCCGTCGGGTCGCAGGTGGCGTGGAGATCACCGCCGCGCTCGACTATCCCATGCCGGCTCCCGCGCCGAGCAAGCCCAACCCGGCCCTCGAAGCCGAGCTGCGCCGCACCCAGGCCCGCATCGCCGAGGCCCACGCGGAGCTGAGCAACCGCGGTGGCCAGGCCGACGCCGGCAAGAACCGCCAGCTGATCGCCGACCGCTCGGAGCTGTCCCCGGAAAGCCTCGCCGCCGCCATGCGTTCGTCGCGCCTGGAGCGCCCGTCCGCCGCGCCGGTGGCCCCGTCTCCCGCCGCCGCTCCGGCCAGGCCCGCCGCACCGGCGGCCGCCGACCAGCGCAGCCTGGACGCCATGCGTTTCGAGCTCAATGGCCTGCGTGAGCTGATCGAAGTACAACTCGGCTCCATCGCCTGGGGCCAGATGCAGAGCCGCCGTCCGCAGCAGGCCGGCCTCTGGCGTCGCCTGCAGCGCATGGGCCTGTCCGCCGAACTGTCGCGGGCGCTGATGGAGCGCGTTGCCTCGGTCAAGGACCCGCGCCAGGCCTGGCGCATGGTCCTGGCCCACCTGGCCCACGCCATCCGCACCCCGCAGCAGGAGCCGCTGGAGGAGGGCGGGGTGATCGCCTTGGTCGGCCCCGCCGGCATGGGCAAGACCACCACCCTGGCCAAGTTGGCTGCGCGCTACGTGCTCAAGTACGGCGCCCAGCAGATCGCCCTGGTGAGCATGGACAGCTATCGCATCGGCGCCCAGGAGCAGCTCAAGACCCTCGGCCGCATCCTCAACGTCTCCGTGACCCACGTCGATCCGGGCCAGTCCCTGACCCAGGCCCTGGCGCCCCTGGCGCGCAAGCGCGTGGTGCTGATCGATACGGCAGGCCTGCCGGCAGCCGATCCTGCGCTTAAAATGCAGTTGGAAACGTTGGCCAGCAAAGGGGTCAAAGCCAGGAATTATCTGGTGCTGGCTGCAACCAGCCAGAGCCAAGTGCTAAAGGCGGCCTACCATAGTTACAAGCGCTGCGGTCTTTCCGGCTGCATCCTGACCAAGCTCGACGAAGCGGCGAGCCTGGGAGAGGTTTTAGGACTGGCTATCGGCCAGCATCTCCCGGTAGCCTAT
Organism: Pseudomonas sp. 57B-090624; assembly: GCF_003234055.1. NCBI lineage: Bacteria > Pseudomonadati > Pseudomonadota > Gammaproteobacteria > Pseudomonadales > Pseudomonadaceae > Pseudomonas > Pseudomonas sp. 57B-090624. The sequence goes on along the minus strand of NZ_QKRU01000015.1, from coordinate 47,866 downwards.
CTCGCCGATGGGCCCAGGATTCCGGACGACCTGCAGGTGCCCCGCAGCCACCAACTGGTGAGCCGTGCGGTCAGCCTGCAGACCCCGGAAGACCCCAGCGAAGAAGCCATGGCCGACCTCTTCGCCGGCCTGTACCAGAATCCGGCCCGCCGAGTCGGTTAGAACCCCAGCCACTCCGGATGAGTGGCACGAGCCCGCCAAGTGGCCCAGTCGACGTGAGACAAGGTGTAATAAATGGGTAGTTTGCATCCCGTACAGGTGATTGCTGTGACCGGCGGCAAGGGTGGCGTCGGCAAGACCAATGTGTCGGTGAACCTCTCGCTGGCCCTCGCCGACCTTGGTCGCCGGGTCATGCTGCTGGACGCCGACCTCGGCCTGGCCAACGTCGACGTGCTGCTCGGCCTCACCGCCAAGCGCACCCTCGCCGACGTGATCGCCGGCGAGTGCGACCTGCGCGACGTGCTGCTGCAGGGGCCGGGGGGCGTACGCATCGTGCCGGCCGCTTCCGGCACCCAGAGCATGGTGCAGCTTTCGCCCATGCAGCACGCCGGCCTGATCCAGGCCTTCAGCGAGATCAGCGACAACCTCGATGTGCTGGTGATCGACACCGCTGCCGGTATCGGCGATGCGGTGGTCAGCTTCGTGCGTGCGGCGCAGGAAGTGATAGTGGTCGTCTGCGACGAACCCACTTCCATCACCGACGCCTATGCTTTGATCAAGCTCCTCAACCGCGACTACGGCATGAGCCGTTTCCGCGTATTGGCCAACATGGCACACAGTCCACAGGAGGGTCGCAACCTCTTTGCTAAGCTGACAAAAGTGACTGATCGCTTCCTAGATGTGGCCTTGCAATACGTCGGTGCGGTGCCCTATGACGAGTCCGTACGCAAGGCCGTGCAGAAGCAGCGCGCGGTTTACGAAGCCTTCCCGCGCTCGAAGTGCGCCCTGGCGTTCAAGGCGATAGCCCAGAAGGTGGATAGCTGGCCCCTGCCGGCGAACCCACGCGGTCATCTGGAGTTCTTCGTCGAGCGCCTGGTGCAGCAACCGATCGCGGATTCGGCCATATGACACCCGCTAGTGGACTTCGTATGTACAACAAGGCACAGGCTAGGGATTCCCAGCACCAGCTGATCGAGCGCTACGCGCCGCTGGTCAAACGTATCGCCTACCACCTGCTGGGCCGCCTGCCGGCCAACGTGCAGGTGGAGGACCTGATGCAGGCCGGCATGATCGGCCTGCTCGAAGCCTCGAAGAAATACGATTCCAGCAAGGGCGCCAGTTTCGAGACCTACGCCGGCATCCGCATCCGCGGTGCCATGCTCGACGAAGTGAGGAAAGGGGACTGGGCACCACGTTCGGTCCACCGCAACACCCGGATGGTGAGCGATGCCATCCGGAAAATTGAGGCGAGAACCGGGCGAGACGCTAAAGATCAGGAAGTTGCGGCCGAACTTGGATTGAGTCTCGAAGATTACTACGGCATCCTGAGCGACACTTTGGGCAGTCGCCTGTTCAGCTTCGACGACCTGTTGCAGGACGGTGAGCATGGCGCGACGCACGAAGATACCGGAGTCACCCATCTCGAACCTTCGAATGATCTGGAAGACGAACGCTTCCAGGCGGCGCTGGCTGACGCCATCGCCAATCTGCCGGAACGAGAGCGCCTGGTACTGGCGCTGTATTACGACGAAGAGCTGAATTTGAAGGAAATCGGCGAAGTGCTGGGGGTCAGTGAATCGCGTGTGAGCCAGTTGCACAGCCAATGTGCTGCGCGTTTGCGGTCGCGGCTGGGCGAGTGGCGAGCACACTGATCGGCACGCCGGTTTTTCGATTGATCGACGCCCCCGTTATTCGGGGGCGTTTAGGACTGTACGGAGGTCGATTTGGACAAGAACATGAAAATCCTCATCGTGGACGATTTCTCGACGATGAGACGCATCATCAAGAACCTCCTGCGTGACTTGGGTTTCACCAATACCGCAGAGGCCGATGATGGCACCACCGCTCTACCCATGCTGCACAGTGGCAATTTCGATTTCCTGGTCACCGACTGGAACATGCCCGGCATGACCGGGATCGATCTGTTGCGCGCCGTGCGTGCCGACGAGCGCCTCAAGCACCTGCCGGTGCTGATGGTGACGGCCGAGGCCAAGCGTGACCAGATCATCGAAGCGGCCCAGGCCGGTGTGAATGGCTATGTGGTCAAGCCTTTCACCGCCCAGGTGCTCAAAGAGAAGATCGAGAAGATCTTCGAACGGGTCAACGGCTGATGCCAGTCGCGAGGACGCCATGGACCAGAAAGATTCCCAATCGGGAGACCTAGAGTCGACCCTGAAAAACCATGCGCGCGAGCTGGTCGAGACCCTTGAAAAAGGCAATTTCGGCGATGCCGTGCAACTCATCCATGAACTCAACAAGGTCCGTGACCGTGGGCTTTACCAGGAAGTCGGCAAGCTGACGCGCGAGCTGCACACCGCGATCGTCAACTTCCAGATCGACCCGCATCTGCCCCACGCCACCGAGGTCTCGCAGATCGCCGATGCCACCGATCGTCTCTCCTACGTGGTGAAGATGACGGAGAAGGCTGCCAACCGGACCATGGACCTGGTGGAGGAGAGCGCGCCGCTGCTCAACGGGTTGGGCGACGAAGCCCAAAGCCTGGGTGAGGAGTGGGGTCGCTTCATGCGTCGGGAAATTGGCGCGGATGCCTTCCGCGACCTGGCCAAGCGTATCGAGACCTTCCTTGCTCGCAGTCAACGCGACACCGAGCAGCTTTCGTCCAGAATGAACGACATCCTTCTCGCTCAGGACTACCAGGACCTGACCGGGCAGGTGATCAAGCGCGTTACCCAGTTGGTCACCGAAGTCGAGAGCAATCTGGTGAAACTGGTACTGATGGCCAGCGACGTCGATCGTTTCGCCGGCATCCAGCACGACCGTGCGGAGCTCGTGGCTGAAAAAGAAAAACAAAAAGAGCCTTCCAGGGGTGAAGGTCCGCAGATCAATGCCGATAAGCGTGATGATGTCGTGTCCGGTCAGGTCGATGTCGATGATCTGTTATCCAGCCTTGGATTCTAGGGAGCAACCGAATGAGCTTCGACGCCGATGAAGAAATCCTCCAGGACTTCCTGGTTGAGGCCGGCGAAATATTGGAGCAATTGTCCGAACAGCTGGTCGAGCTCGAGAGCCGTCCGGACGATATGGATCTGCTCAATGCCATTTTCCGCGGCTTCCACACGGTCAAGGGCGGTGCCGGTTTCCTCCAGCTGAATGCGCTGGTGGAGTGCTGCCACATCGCCGAGAACGTGTTCGACATCTTGCGCAAGGGTGAACGCCGCGTGACGGCGGAGCTCATGGACGTGGTCCTGCAGGCGCTGGACACCGTCAACGAGATGTTCAGCCAGGTGCGTGAGCGTGCCGAGCCGACGCCGGCCACCCCCGAACTGCTCGCCGCCCTGGCGCGGCTGGCCGAGCCGGGTGGCGACGACGAGGAAGCGCCCGCTGCCGAGCCGGAGTACGAGCCCGAGCCTGAACCGGTCGCCGAGGCCGCTCCCGCTGTATCCGGCGACATCACCGACAGCGAGTTCGAGCAACTGCTGAACGTGCTCGACGCGCCTGCTGCCGAAAGCCCCGTATCGCCTGCCGCCGCCGCTGCCGGCAGCGACGAGATCAGCGACGACGAATTCGAAGCCTTGCTCGACCAGTTGCACGGCAAGGGCAAGTTCGTTGCCGAGCCGACGGAAGCCGCCGCGCCGGCGAAACCGGCCGCACCTGCGCCTGCCGCACCGGTTGCCGGTGGGGGCGACGAGATCAGCGACGACGAGTTCGAAGCGCTGCTCGACCAGTTGCACGGCAAGGGCAAGTTCGCTGCGACGGAAGCCGCTGCACCGGCTGCCGCCGCGCCCGCCCCGCAGGCGGCTGCACCCGGTGCCGGTGCCGGCGACAACATCACCGACGACGAATTCGAAGCGCTGCTCGATCAACTGCACGGCAAGGGCAAGTTCGTTGCCGAAGCTGCCGAGGTCGCGCCTGCCAAACCCGCTGCACCGGCCAAGCCCGCTGCCGCACCGGCCGCCAAGCCTGCTGCCGCCGCGAAGCCGGCGGCTCCGAAGGCCGCCGAGCCGCCCAAGCCGGCTGCCAAACCCGCAGCGGCGCCTGCACCGGCGGCGGCCGACAAGGCCGCGTCTCCCGCCAGCGAAGCCGAGACCACGGTGCGCGTGGACACCGCGCGCCTGGACGAGATCATGAACATGGTCGGCGAACTGGTGCTGGTGCGTAACCGCCTGGTGCGCCTGGGCCTCAACAGTGGCGACGAGTCCATGGCCAAGGCCGTGTCCAACCTCGACGTGGTCACCGCCGACCTGCAGACCGCCGTCATGAAGACGCGCATGCAGCCGATCAAGAAGGTCTTCGGCCGCTTCCCGCGCCTGGTCCGCGACCTGGCGCGCAACCTGAAGAAAGAGATCAACCTCGAGCTGGTGGGCGAGGAGACCGACCTCGACAAGAACCTGGTCGAAGCCCTGGCCGACCCGCTGGTCCACCTGGTGCGCAACGCCGTCGACCACGGTGTCGAGACGCCCGAGGAGCGCGAGGCCGCCGGCAAGCCGCGTACGGGCCGCGTGGTGCTCTCCGCCGAGCAGGAAGGCGACCACATCCTCCTGATGATCACCGACGACGGCAAGGGCATGGATGCCAACATCCTCCGCGCCAAGGCGGTGGAGAAGGGGTTGCTGGACAAGGACGCTGCCGACCGCCTGACCGATCTGGAGTGCTACAACCTGATCTTCGCCCCGGGCTTCTCGACCAAGACCGAGATTTCCGACGTGTCCGGCCGTGGTGTCGGCATGGACGTGGTGAAGACCAAGATTTCCCAGCTCAACGGCACGGTCAACGTGTTCTCGCAGAAGGGGCAGGGCTCGAAGATCGTCATCAAGGTGCCGCTGACCCTGGCGATCATGCCGACCCTGATGGTGATGCTGGCCAACCAGGCCTTCGCCTTCCCGCTGGTCAACGTCAACGAGATATTCCACCTCGACCTGTCGCGCACCAACGTGGTGGACGGCCAGGAAGTGGTGATAGTCCGCGACAAGGCACTGCCGCTGTTCTACCTCAAGCGTTGGCTGGTTCGCGATGCCGCCCATGAGGAACAGGGCGAAGGCCATGTGGTGATCCTTTCCGTGGGCACCCAGCGCATCGGCTTCGTGGTGGACCAGCTGGTCGGCCAGGAAGAGGTGGTGATCAAGCCCCTGGGCAAGATGCTCCAGGGTACGCCCGGCATGTCCGGCGCGACCATCACCGGTGATGGGCGCATCGCCCTGATTCTCGACGTGCCGAGCATGCTCAAGCGCTACGCGCGCCGCGGTTGATCGTTTAGGCGGCCCGTCGGGCCGCCTGTTAGGAGTGTTTATGGCAGTCAAGGTTCTGGTGGTTGATGACTCCGGGTTCTTCCGTCGTCGCGTTTCGGAGATTCTGTCCGCCGACCCCAATATCCAGGTGATCGGTACCGCCACCAATGGCCGCGAGGCCATCGACCAGGCGCTGGCGCTCAAGCCGGACGTGATCACCATGGACTACGAGATGCCGATGATGGACGGCATCACCGCAGTGCGGCACATCATGCAGCGCTGCCCGACCCCCGTGCTGATGTTCTCCTCCCTGACCCACGAAGGCGCCCGGGTGACCCTGGACGCCCTGGACGCGGGTGCTGTGGATTTCCTGCCGAAGAACTTCGAGGACATCTCGCGCAACCCCGACAAGGTCAAGCAACTGCTCTGCGAGAAGGTCCACAGCATCGCGCGTAGCAACCGTCGCTACAGCAGCTACAGCCCGGCTCCGGCTGCCCCGACGCCGTCGCCCAGCCACGCCGCACCCGCTCCGGCACCCTCGCGTCCCAGTGCCGGCGCTGCGCCTGCACCGGCTTCGGGCGCCGGTGGCGCTTCCAGCCCGAGCCCCAAGCGCAAGTCCTACAAGCTGGTGGCCATCGGTACATCGACTGGCGGCCCGGTGGCCCTGCAGCGGGTGCTGACCCAGCTGCCCGGCAACTTTCCGGCGCCCATCGTCCTGATCCAGCACATGCCGGCGGCCTTCACCAAGGCCTTTGCCGAGCGCCTCGACAAGCTCTGCCGGATATCCGTCAAGGAGGCCGAGGACGGTGATGTGCTGCGCCCCGGCCTGGCGCTGCTGGCGCCCGGGGGCAAGCAGATGATGGTGGACGGGCGCGGCACCGTGCGCATCCTCCCCGGCGATGAACGCCTGAACTACAAACCCTGCGTGGACATCACCTTCGGTTCCGCGGCCAAGGCCTATAACGACAAGGTCCTGGCGGTGGTGCTGACCGGCATGGGCGCCGATGGCCGGGAGGGCGCGCGTCTGCTCAAGCAGGGCGGCAGCCAGGTGTGGGCGCAGGATGAGGCCAGCTGCGTGATCTATGGCATGCCCATGGCCATCGTGAAGGCCAACCTGGCCGATGCCGTTTACGGGCTCGACGATATCGGCAGGCACATCGCCGAGGCGTGCCTGTAATGGAGAGCACGCTTCAATGGATGTACTGAGTCTCGTCGGGGTCATTCTCGCGCTCGTCGCGATCATCGGTGGCAACTACCTGGAAGGCGGGCACGCCGGGGCCCTGCTCAACGGCCCGGCGGCGCTGATCGTCATCGGCGGCACCCTGGGCGCGGCATTCCTGCAGACCCCCATGAGCGTGTTCAAGCGCTCCCTGGTCGTCATCCGCTGGATCATCTTCCCGCCGCAGATCGACCTCGCCGGTGGTATCAACCGCGTGGTCGGCTGGAGCATGGCGGCGCGCAAGGAAGGCCTCCTGGGACTCGAACCCATTGCCGATTCCGAGCCCGACGCCTATGCGCGCAAGGGCCTCCAGTTGCTGGTGGACGGCGCCGAGCCGGAGGCCATCCGCAGCATCCTCGAGGTGGACCTCTACACCCAGGAAGCCCGCGACTTCCAGGCCGCCAAGGTGTTCGAGAGCATGGGCGGCTACGCGCCGACCATCGGCATCATCGGCGCGGTGATGGGCCTGATCCACGTGATGGGCAACCTGGCCGATCCCAGCCAGCTGGGCGGCGGTATCGCGGTGGCCTTCGTCGCCACCATCTACGGCGTCGGCTTCGCCAACCTGCTGCTGCTGCCCATCGGCAACAAGCTCAAATCCATTGCCATGCGCCAGTCGCGCTACCGGGAAATGCTGCTCGAAGGCATCCTTTCCATCGGCGAGGGCGAGAACCCGCGCTCCATCGAGTTGAAGCTGCAAGGCTTCATGGATTGATGGAGGCGACATGGCCCGCAGACGTCATCAGGAAGAACACGAGAATCACGAGCGTTGGCTGGTCTCCTACGCCGACTTCATCACCCTGCTTTTCGCCTTCTTCGTGGTCATGTATTCCATCTCCTCGATCAACGAAGGCAAGTACAAGATCCTCTCGGAGAGCCTGACCGGGGTCTTCAACCAGCCGGATCGCTCGATCAAGCCGATCCCCGTGGGCGAGGAGCGCCCGCGCACCACCGAGTCCGACAAGTCCATGACCCAGGACTCCGGCAGCAGCGACGGCGACGCCAGCGATCCCCTGCGGGAGATCACCCGCAATATCAGCGATGCGTTCGGCGACCTGATCAAGGACGAGCAGATGACGGTTCGCGGCAACGAGCTGTGGGTGGAGATCGAGTTGAACTCCAGCCTGCTGTTCCCCAGCGGCGACGCCATTCCGGCCAACGAAGCCTTCACCATCATCGAAAAGGTCGCGAAGATCCTCGCCCCCTACGAAAACCCGGTGCACGTGGAAGGTTTCACCGATAACCTGCCGATCAGCACGGCGAACTATCCTTCCAACTGGGAGCTGTCTACGGCGCGGGCCGCGAGCATCGTGCGGATGTTGTCGATGGACGGTGTGAACCCGGCGCGATTGGCGGCGGTCGGCTATGGCGAGTTCCAGCCCGTAGCCGACAACGCGACGGCAGAAGGACGCGGGCGCAACCGGCGCGTGGTATTGGTGATTTCCCGCAATCTGGACGTGCGTCGCGCGGTGAGCGGCGTCGGCAGTGCCAACGCAAAACCTGATGGCGCCTTGCAGCGTGCTGGCACGCAACCTGCACCGTCGCCAGCAGCGAGCCCCTCTGCAGAGGGGGGCGTCAATTCCCCGTCGCCGGCCCCCGCAGGCGGACAATGATTCTCGGCAAGGCGGCGTTTCTGCCGGGAGGATGAAGAAGATGAGAGTTTGGGCGGTAGCCAATCAAAAGGGTGGTGTAGGCAAGACCACCTCGTCGATCGCACTGGCGGGCCTGCTGGCCGACGCCGGCAAACGTGTGGTCGTGGTCGACCTCGACCCCCACGGTTCGATGACCAGCTACTTCGGGCATGACCCGGACACCCTGGAGCACAGCTGCTTCGACCTGTTCCTGCACCAGGGCAACGTGCCGGATGGCCTGCCGCGCCAGTTGCTGCTGCAGACCAGTCATGAGCGCATCTCCCTGCTGCCTTCCAGTACCGCGCTGGCGACCCTGGAGCGCCAGTCTCCGGGGCAGAACGGCCTGGGCCTGGTGGTCGCCAAGAGCCTCGCGCAACTGTGGCAGGAGTTCGACCACGCCATCATCGACAGCCCGCCGCTGCTGGGCGTGCTGATGGTCAACGCCCTGGCTGCCAGCCAGCAACTGGTGATCCCGGTACAGACCGAGTTCCTCGCGGTGAAAGGCCTGGAGCGCATGGTCAGCACGCTGGCGATGATCAACCGCTCGCGCAAGCAGGCGCTGCCGTACACCATCGTCCCGACCCTGTTCGACCGCCGCACCCAGGCCTCCCTGAATACCCTGCGGGTGCTGCGCAATTCCTACCCCGAGCACCTGTGGCCGGCCTATATCCCGGTGGACACCCGCCTGCGCGATGCCAGCCGCGCCGGGGTCACGCCTTCGCAGTACGATTCCAACAGCCGTGGGGTGATCGCCTACCGTGCGCTGCTCAAGCATCTGCTCAGCCAGCAACTGGCCGCCCAGGTAGCCTGAAATGAGCGTCTATGCTGAATTACATCCCTCAAGTCGCGCGGCCTTGCTGCCGATAGACTCTGGAGCCCACTCCTGCAGGTCCCATCAATGAGCCGTACCGTCGCCACCGCCACGAGGCCGCAGCTGGCCTTGCAGTCCTACCTCGATTCCCTGTTGCAGGAAGCGACGATCGAACTCGCCGACAGCATCACGCTGGACGAGTTCGAGGCAGCGGTGCTGGAGGAGCAGGTCCGTGATGCCCGGCTGATGACCGCCAAGCCGGTGATCGCGGCCGTGCCATCCCCTGCGCCCGTGGCGGCTCCTTCCGTGGTCGCCGCTGCGGTCGCAGCGCCAGCACCCGTTGCCAGGCCGGTGGTCGAGGCCGCGCCGTTGCGTACGCTGGTCGCGGCGCCGACCGAGCTGCGTACCGAGGCCATGCCCGCCGCACCTGTGGCGCCGGCCGCTCCGGTCGCTCCCGTTGCCCGCCCCAGCCTGGTCGAGCCGGTCGCCGAGCTCAAGGCAGTCAACGCGCCGCTGCTCGACAGCGAGCCGATGTCCTTCGACCAGCGTCCGAGCTGGGCCGAAGAGCCCTTCGAGTGCCTGCTGTTCGACGTGGCCGGCCTCACGCTCGCGGTCCCGTTGGTTTGCCTGGGCTCCATTTATCCCCTGGCCGGCCAGGAGCTGACCCCGCTGTTCGGCCAGCCCGACTGGTTCCTCGGCATCCTGCCGAGCCAGGCCGGCAACCTGAAGGTGCTCGACACCGCGCGCTGGGTCATGCCGGACCGGTATCGCGATGATTTCCGCGAAGGCTTGCAGTACGTTATCTCCGTCCAGGGCTACGAGTGGGGCCTGGCCGTGCACCAGGTGAGCCGCTCCATCCGCCTGGACCCGAGCGAGATCAAGTGGCGCACCCAGCGCACCCAGCGTCCCTGGCTCGCCGGTACCGTGATCGAACACATGTGCGCGCTGCTGGACGTCTCCGCGCTGGCTGAACTCATCGCCAGCGGTGCCGTCAAGAAGATGTCGCTCAACTGAATGCCGGCGCCTCGCACGAGCGTGGCGCCCAGGTTTGTAAAAAAGCGGGCAGAACCCGCGAACGCCGCCCCGGGCGGTTCTAGAAGAGGCTAGGGAACATGAAGAAATCGTCAGGGCAAGGTTCCGAAGATCCCATCCTGCAATGGGTGACTTTCCGCCTGGACAACGAGACCTACGGCATCAACGTGATGCAGGTCCAGGAAGTGCTGCGCTACACCGAGATCGCGCCGGTTCCGGGTGCCCCGAGCTACGTGCTGGGCATCATCAACCTGCGCGGTAACGTCGTCACCGTGATCGACACCCGCCAGCGCTTCGGCCTGGACTCGGCCTCGGTCACCGACAACACCCGCATTGTCATCATCGAGGCGGACAAGCAGGTGGTGGGCATCCTCGTCGACAGCGTCGCCGAAGTGGTCTATCTGCGTCAGTCCGAGGTCGAGACCGCGCCCAACGTGGGCAACGAGGAATCGGCCAAGTTCATCCAGGGCGTCTGCAACAAGAACGGCGAGCTGCTGATCCTGGTCGAGCTGGACAAGATGATGAGCGAGGAAGAGTGGTCGGAGCTGGAGAGCATCTGACGTGCTGACCGAGATCGCGCTGGCGATCCTGGCGATCGCCTGTGCAGCCCTAGCAGTCACCTGCGTGCGGCTGCAGAAGGGGCAGCGCCTGGCAGCCGAGGAGCAGACCCGGCGGGACGCCGTGCGCGATCAGCGGATCAAGGAGCTCGCCCGGCGGCTCGACGCCTACCTCAGCGGCAGCATCCGCATGGGGGAGGAGTTGCACGAGCTGCGCCGGGTGGTGGCGCCGCTGCCCGACAAGGTCAGCCAGATCGAGCAGCGCGATCCCAGCAGCCTGTCCTTCACCCAGGCCGCGCGCCTGGCAGGCATGGGCGCCAGCGTCGATGACCTCACCCATTCCTGCGGCCTCACCCAGGCCGAGGCCGAGCTGGTCAGCAAGCTGCAGCTCGCTCGCAAGCAGAAGCAGGGCTGAGCCCCGCTAACTCCCTCTCGCTCTAACCACCTCATCCCCTCTGAACCAATAGTTCCAAGGCCTGCTCCGGTCGCTGCCTAAGCTCAAGGCTCGGGTATCGATTCCGCGAGGTCCGTCATGCGACTTCTGCCGCTCCTGCTGTTGTGCGTCCTGCCGTTTGCCGTAGCCGAGGAAGCTCCCCTGAGCGTCAAGGGAGCGACCACGGTGAATGTGCTCCAGGCCAAGCGGCTGTATGACTACGGCGCCCTGTTCATCGATGTGCGGCCTTCCGCGGAATGGAGCTGGGGCCATGTGCATGGCGCCGTGCACCTGGACCTGGCCGATCGCTTCGCCGGCCTGGCGATGCCCCACTGGCCCCGGCACGTGCCGCTGGTGATCTATTGCGACAGCGACGTCTGCCCGAGAGGCGCCTTGGCGGCGCAGCTCGCGGTGAGCTGGGGCTACAAGCAGGTGTTCTACTTCCGCGATGGTTACTTCGCCTGGCAGTTGCTCGACTTCCCGCTGGGCAAGGGGGTGGAGGGCGAGGTGCTGGCGTTCAGCCCCTAGGGCCGCCCAGCAACGGCACTGCTGGGGTGACGTCGCGTTCGCCATCGGCGACGAAGCCTGCCGGGCACTTGCCCTTGAGGTACCAGGCGAAGGCGATGATCTCGGCGATGGTGCGATAGAGCGCCTCGGGAATGGCCTCGCCCAATTCCATGCGCGCCAGGAGGCGCACCAGTTCGGCGTTCTCGTAGATCGGCACTTCGTACTCCCGCGCGATGGCGAGGATCGCTTCCGCCAGTTCGTCGTCGCCCTTGGCGGTCAGGCTGGGGGCGGTGGCGCCGTCGTAGGAGAGGGCGATGGCCTGGCGTGGCTGCTTGGCCTGGGTCATTGCGGTGTGCTCCGGGTGAGCGGGAAGGGCAGGGCGTTCATGCGGTCTCGTCCACCCAGCGCTGCTGCAGGTTGGTGCGCGGGCCTTGTGGCGGTATGCCCTGGCGGCAGGCCAGCTCGCTGACTTCGAGGCCGGCGGACACCAGGCGCTCACGCAGGTTGGGCAATTCACCATCGATCAGGCTCGCGGTGCGCGCGCGCTCGGCCCAGAGCTGGCTGGAGATGGCGCCGCGCATCAGTTGTGCCTGTACCTGCAGCGGCCCCAGCGGCTCCATGTCGAAGGCCAGCTCGATGCGCCACAGGGTCTCCTTCTGTTCTTCCTTGCGCTTCTGCGGGGTCTGCTCCTGCTGCACCTTCACCTGCAGGGGCACGATGTCCTGGTTGTTGCGCATGGGCAGCTCCAGCTGCCAGGTGGTGAGCAGGTTGCCCTCGGGGGTCATCTGCGACTGGGCGAGGCTCGACAGCTGATGGGTTTGCAGGCGCGAGACGGCGGCGGCGGCCATCTTCAGCAGCAGCTCCAGGTCGCCTTCGCCCTCGGCCTGCTGCGCCAGGCGCGAGGGCAGGGGGAAGCTCAGGGCCTGTTGCCGGGCGCTGGCCTGGCCCAGGGAGCCCAGCGCGCTGCGGATGAAGGCCGGCAGGGCCTGGGCCATGGCGTTGCTGGCGCCGGCGGTGGGGAGCGCGGCTGGGCCGTTGGGCAGGTTGGGCAGCAATTGGGCGATCAGGCGCAGCAGGTTGCCCTTGATGTCCTGGCCAAGGGCTGCACCATGGCCGGCCAGCAGGCGCGCCTCCAGCAGGGCGCCGCTGTTCTCCATGGCCTTGGCCAGCAGCTTGGCGTCACTGAGCTGAGAGGCGTCGGGCAGGCTCGCCAGCAGGCGGTCGACGCTGCCGCGCAGGTTGCTCGGGAGCGCGTCGCCCATGCCCTTGAGCGCCTGTACCAGGCCCTCCAGCGAACCCTGGCGGCTCTGCTGGGTAGCGAGCTGCTGGGTGAGGGCGAGCTGGTCGAGCTGGGCGGACAGGGGCAGGAACTGCAGGGACTGGCTGCTCTGCACCTGGGCGCTCAGCAGGCTGCCGATGGGCAGTGGCAGCGGGCCTTCCACCGCCATCTGGCGACCGGCCAGCGGTGTGTTGATCAGGTTGATCAGGGAGCGGTAGACGGTGCTGCGGGCCTCGGCCAGTTGCTCGCTGGAGACCACCTTGCCCTGTACCAGGGTGCCCACCGGCAACTGGTCCAGATCGATGCTGTCCAGTACGGCGGTGCCGCCGGGCTGCAGGGCCACCATCAGTCGGGTTTCCGAGACGGCGGTGACGTTGAGCAGGCTGCCCTGGGCCAGGGGACGGTTGCTGCTGGCTTCCACCGTGGCCTGCTGGCCGCCGTTCAGGGTGAGCTTGAGCAGCACCTGGAAGCTGTTCTGTGCGTTTTCCTTGACGCTGACCACTTCGGCGTCCGCGCTGTCACCCGCCGCGAGCAGTCCGCCGATCGGCTGCAGCAGCTTCACGGCGGCTTCCGCAACCGTCTGTGCGGGGCGGCTGGCCGCCGGGGTGGCACTGATGGGGCGCGAGGAACTGATCTCGGTCATCAAGGGTAACAACCTGTTGAAAAGCCCCCTTCGGGGGCCGTGGTGGACATGTATAATGCCGCCCCGTCCGGGCCGGGCGCCGAATTCGCGCGCACCTGAGTATAGCGGCCGGCACCTCCATGACTTGAGTTCCCCCAGGGTATCCGTTGCCGTGACCAGTCCTTATCTCGAGACCCACGACCTCGCCTGCGAGCGCGACTGGCGGATGCTGTTCGAGCGGCTCGACCTGCGCCTGGGCCACGGCGAGATGCTGCAGGTGGCCGGCCCCAACGGCAGCGGCAAGACCAGCCTGCTGCGCCTGCTCTGCGGGCTGATGCAGCCGACCGCCGGCGAAGTACGGCTGAAGGGCGTGGCCCTGGCCGGGCAGCGCGGTGAACTCGCCCGCGAACTGCTGTGGATCGGGCATGCCGCCGGCATCAAGGGCCTGCTCAGCCCCGAAGAGAACCTCGCCTGGCTCTGCGCCCTGCACCAGCCGGCCAGCCGCGATGCCATCTGGCAGGCGCTGGAGTCGGTGGGCCTGCGCGGGTTCGAGGACGTCCCCTGCCATACCCTGTCCGCCGGCCAGCAGCGCCGCGTGGCCCTGGCGCGCCTGTACCTCGATGCGCCGCCGCTTTGGATCCTCGACGAACCCTTCACCGCCCTCGACAAGCAGGGCGTGGCGCAACTTGAGGAACACCTGGCCCAGCATTGCGATGCGGGTGGCCTGGTGGTCTTCACCACCCACCACAGCATGGCCCGCGCCCCCGCCGGCTACCGCGAACTCGACCTCGGGCGGCGCGCCGCATGATCCGTGTATTCGGCCTGGTGGTCGCCCGCGAAGCGCGCCTGCTGTTCCGCCGACCGGCGGAGCTGGCCAACCCCCTGGTGTTCTTCGCTATCGTCATCGCCTTGTTCCCCCTGGCCGTCGGTCCGGAGACGCAATTGTTGCAAAGCCTTTCTCCGGGGCTGGTCTGGGTCGCGGCCCTGTTGGCCGTCCTGCTCTCTCTGGACGGGCTTTTCCGCAGTGATTTCGAGGATGGATCGCTGGAACAGTGGGTCGTTTCGCCGCACCCCCTGCCGCTTCTGGTTTTGGCCAAGGTACTGGCACACTGGCTTTTTTCCGGGCTGGCACTGGTGCTGCTGGCGCCCTTGCTGGCGCTGATGCTGGGCCTGCCTGCGCGCTGCCTGCCGGTACTGCTCGGTTCGTTGCTGTTGGGTACGCCGGTGCTGAGCCTGCTCGGCGCGGTCGGCGCTGCCCTGACCGTTGGTCTCAAGCGCGGCGGGCTGTTGCTGGCGCTGTTGATTCTGCCGCTGTACATCCCGGTGCTGATCCTTGGCAGCGGGGCGATGCAAGCGGCCCTGCAAGGACTGCCGGCGGTGGGCCACCTGTTGTGGCTGGCCTGCCTCACCGCCCTGGCGGTGACCCTGACTCCCTTTGCCATTGCCGCCGGCCTGACCATCAGCGTCGGCGAATAAGAAACAGAGTTGCCTGATCATGAGAAAGCTGTTGAAAAACGTAGCGAGCGCAGCCGAGACAAGGCGAAAGCAGGCGAGGGCGCGGAGTTTAGTCGCCCTGAATGAGCAGCCCGAGCCTGCTTTCAACGCCGTATCGGCAAGCGCAGTAGTTTTGAGGCAGCTTTCATGAACTGGACCTGGTTCCACAAGCTGGGCTCGCCCAAATGGTTCTACGAGATCAGCGGTCGCTGGCTGCCCTGGTTCGCCTGGGCGGCGGGCATCCTGATCCTCGCCGGCCTGGTCTGGGGCCTGGCCTTCGCGCCGCCGGACTACCAGCAGGGCAACAGCTTCCGCATCATCTACATCCACGTGCCGGCCGCCTTCCTGGCGCAGTCCTGCTACGTGATGCTGGCGGTGTGCGGCGTGGTCGGCCTGGTGTGGAAGATGAAGCTGGCCGACGTCGCCCTGCAGGCCGCCGCGCCCATCGGCGCCTGGATGACCGCCATCGCGCTGCTCACCGGGGCCATCTGGGGCCGCCCGACCTGGGGCGCCTGGTGGGTGTGGGATGCCCGACTGACGTCGATGCTCATCCTCCTTTTCCTCTACTTCGGTGTCATTGCCCTGGGCCAGGCGATCAGCAATCGTGACAGCGCCGCCAAGGCCTGCGCGGTGCTGGCCATCGTCGGCGTGATCAACATCCCGATCATCAAGTACTCGGTGGAGTGGTGGAACACCCTGCACCAGCCGGCCACCTTCACCGTCACCGAGAAACCGGCCATGCCTGCCGAAATGTGGGTGCCGCTGCTGATCATGGTGCTGGGCTTCTACTGCTTCTTCGCCGCCGTGCTGATGCTGCGCATGCGCCTGGACGTGCTGCGCCGCGAGGCGCGGGCCAGCTGGGTCAAGGCGGAGGTGAAGGCACTGGTGGAGAAGGCATCGTGAATTTCGCAACGTTCGGCGAGTTCCTCGCCATGGGCCATCACGGCCTCTATGTCTGGACCGCCTACGGCATCAGCCTGGCGATCCTGATCCTCAACGTCGCGCTGCCGCTGATGGCGCGCCGTCGCTACCTGCAAGACGAGGCGCGCCGTTTGCGCCGGGAGGAGTCGAAGTGAATCCGGTCCGCAAGAAGCGCCTGTTCATCATCCTGGCCATCCTGGCCGGTGTGGGAGTCGCCGTGGCGCTGGCGTTGTCGGCGCTGCAACAGAACATCAACCTGTTCTACACCCCCACGCAGATCGCCAACGGCGAAGCGCCGAAGGACACCCGCATCCGCGCGGGCGGCATGGTGCGTGATGGCTCGGTGCAGCGCTCGCAGGATTCCCTGGAGGTGCAGTTCGTGGTCACCGACTTCGCCAAGGACGTGACCATCCGCTACCACGGCATCCTCCCGGACCTGTTCCGCGAGGGGCAGGGCATCGTCGCCCTGGGCAAGCTGGACGCCGAGGGCGTGCTGGTGGCCGATGAAGTGCTGGCCAAGCACGACGAGAAATACATGCCGCCGGAAGTGACCAAGGCGTTGAAAGAAAGCGGCCAGATGGCCCCCGCGAAGAAAGAGGGCTGATTCCATGATTCCCGAACTCGGCCACCTGGCCCTGATCCTCGCCCTGTGCATGGCCGCCGTGCAGGCGACCCTGCCGCTGATCGGCGCCTGGCGCGGTGATCGCCAGTGGATGAGCCTGGCCCAGCCCGCCGCCTGGGGGCAGTTCGCCTTCCTGGCGTTCGCCTTCGGCTGCCTCACCTACGCCTTCATGGTCGACGACTTCTCCGTCTCCTACGTCGCCAGCAACTCCAACAGCGCGCTGCCCTGGTACTACAAGTTCAGCGCCGTGTGGGGGGCCCACGAAGGCTCGCTACTGCTCTGGGCGCTGATCCTCGGCGGCTGGACCTTCGCCGTGTCGGTGTTCTCCCGGCAGTTGCCCGAGGTGATGCTGGCCCGCGTGCTCGCGGTGATGGGCATGATCAGCATCGGCTTCCTGTCGTTCCTGATCATCACCTCCAACCCCTTCAACCGCCTGCTGCCGAACATGCCGGCCGACGGCAACGACCTCAACCCGCTGCTGCAGGACTTCGGCCTGATCGTCCACCCGCCGATGCTCTACATGGGCTACGTGGGCTTCTCGGTCGCCTTCGCCTTCGCCATCGCCGCACTGCTCGGCGGCCGCCTCGACGCCGCCTGGGCTCGCTGGTCGCGTCCGTGGACCATCATCGCCTGGGCCTTCCTCAGCGTTGGTATCGTGCTCGGCTCCTGGTGGGCCTACTACGAGCTCGGCTGGGGCGGCTGGTGGTTCTGGGACCCGGTGGAAAACGCCTCCTTCATGCCCTGGCTGGTGGGCACCGCACTGATCCATTCCCTGGCGGTGACCGAGAAGCGCGGCGTGTTCAAGAGCTGGACGGTGCTGCTGGCCATCGCCGCCTTCTCCCTCAGCCTGCTGGGCACCTTCCTGGTCCGTTCCGGCGTGCTGACCTCCGTGCACGCCTTCGCCTCGGACCCGGAGCGCGGCGTGTTCATCCTGATCTTCCTGCTGATGGTGGTGGGCGGCTCGCTGGCCCTGTTCGCCGTCCGCGCGCCGGTGGTCAAGAGCCAGGTGGGCTTCGCCCTGTGGTCCCGCGAGACCCTGCTGCTGGTGAACAACCTGGTGCTGGTGGTGGCCGCTTCGATGATCCTCCTCGGCACCCTCTACCCCCTGGTGCTGGACGCGATCTCCGGCGCCAAGCTGTCGGTGGGGCCGCCGTACTTCAACGCCCTGTTCGTGCCGCTGATGGCGCTGCTGATGGTGGTCATGGCGGTCGGCGTGCTGGTGCGCTGGAAGGACACCCCGATGAAGTGGCTGCTGGGCATGCTCGGCCCGGTGCTGATCGGCAGCCTGGTACTCGGCCTGCTCGGCGCGTTCGTCTATGGCGACTTCCACTGGGCGGTGCTGGCGGTGTTCGCCCTGGCCGCCTGGGT
Organism: Pseudomonas sp. 57B-090624; assembly: GCF_003234055.1. Lineage (NCBI taxonomy): Bacteria > Pseudomonadati > Pseudomonadota > Gammaproteobacteria > Pseudomonadales > Pseudomonadaceae > Pseudomonas > Pseudomonas sp. 57B-090624. The sequence goes on along the minus strand of NZ_QKRU01000015.1, from coordinate 30,025 downwards.
GGTATTGGCCGGTGTGCGCGATCTGCTCGACAAGACCCGCCACAAGGGCCTGATCAAGGGCGCCCGCAGCCTGACCCGCAGCTACTGGGGCATGCAACTGGCCCACGCCGGCATCGCCGTGTGCGCCCTGGGCGTGGTGCTTTCCAGCCAGTACAGCGCCGAGCGCGACCTGCGCCTGGCCCCGGGCGAGTCCGTCGAGCTGGGGGGCTATCGCTTCGTGTTCGAGGGCGCCGCCCACCACGAGGGCCCCAACTTCACCTCCGACAAGGGCACCGTGCGCGTGCTCGACGGCGACCGCGAAATTTCCGTGTTGCACCCGGAGAAGCGCCTGTACACCGTGCAGCAATCGGTGATGACCGAGGCGGGCATCGACGCCGGCCTGACCCGCGACCTCTACGTGGCCCTGGGCGAACCCCTGGGGGATGGCGCCTGGGCCGTGCGCGTGCACGTCAAGCCCTTCGTCCGCTGGATCTGGCTCGGCGGCCTGCTGATGGGCCTGGGCGGCGTGCTGGCAGCGTTCGACCCGCGCTACCGGGTCAAGGTGAAGACCCGCGTGCGTGACGCGCTGGGCATGGCTGGAGCGCAAGCATGAAGCGCCTGATCCTGTTGCTGCCCCTGGTGATCTTCCTGGGCGTGGCGGTGTTCCTCTATCGCGGTCTGTTCCTCGACCCCGCCGAGCTGCCGTCGGCGCTGATCGGCAAGCCCTTCCCGGCGTTCTCGCTGCAGTCCGTGGACGGCTCGCGCAACCTCAGCGAGGCCGACCTCAAGGGCAAGCCGGCACTGGTCAACGTCTGGGGCACCTGGTGCATCTCCTGCCGGGTCGAGCACCCGGTGCTGAACAAGCTCTCGCAGATGGGCGTGGTGATCCACGGCGTCAACTACAAGGACGACAACGCTGCGGCGCTGAAATGGCTGAAGGAGTTCCACAACCCCTACCAGCTGGACATCCGCGACGAGCAGGGCAGCCTCGGGTTGGACCTGGGCGTCTATGGCGCCCCCGAGACCTTCCTGATCGACAAGGACGGCATCATCCGCCACAAGTTCGTCGGCGTGATCGACGAAGTCGTCTGGCGCGAGCAACTGGCGCCGCTGTACCAGGCCCTGGTCGACGAGGCCGGCCAATGAAGCGCCTGCTCGCCACCCTGGCCCTTGGCCTCGCCCTCACCGGCGTGGCCCGCGCGGCCATCGACACCTACGAGTTCAAGGACGAGGCCGAGCGCGAGCGTTTCCGCGTGCTCACCGAGGAACTGCGCTGCCCCAAGTGCCAGAACCAGAACATCGCCGACTCCAATGCGCCCATCGCCACCGACCTGCGCCGCGAGATCTTCCGCATGCTGGAAGAGGGCAAGGGCGACGACGAGATCGTCGACTACCTGGTCGCCCGCTACGGCGACTTCGTGCGCTACAAGCCGCCGGTCAACGGCCGCACCCTGCTGCTCTGGTACGGCCCGGCGGGCCTGCTGGTGGGCGGCCTGCTGGTGCTCGGGGTGATCGTGCTGCGCCGCCGCCGCGTCGAGAACGCCCCCGGCGACGCACTGCTTTCCAGCGATGAGCGCGCCCGCCTGGATGCGCTGCTCAATCAAGAGACTCAGGACAAGAACCACTGATGATCGATTTCTGGCTCGCCGCCGGCCTGCTCCTGCTGGTCGCCCTCGCATTCCTGCTGATCCCCGTGCTGCGTGGCCGCAAGGCCCAGGCCGAAGAGGATCGCACCGCACTCAACGTCGCCCTGTACCAGGAGCGCCTGGCCGAGCTCCAGGGCCAGCGCACAGCCGGCACACTCACCGAGGAGCAGCTCGAGGCCGGCCGTGCCGAAGCCGCGCGTGAGCTGCTGGCCGACACCGAGGGTGCCGACACCGGCCGCAGCTCGCGCCTCGGCAAGGCCCTGCCGCTCGCTGTCGCGCTGGCCGTGCCGCTGCTGGGCATCGGCCTGTACCTGCATTGGGGCGCCAGCGACAAGGTCGAGCTGGCCCGCGAGATGCGCGAGCAGCCGCGCACCATCGAGGAGATGACCGCGCGCCTGGAAAAGGTCGTGCAGGCGCAGCCGGATTCCGCCGAAGGCTGGTATTTCCTCGGCCGTACCTACATGGCCCAGGAGCGTGCCGGCGATGCCGCCAAGGCCTACGAGCGCGCCGTGCAGGTCGCCGGTCGCCAGCCCGAGCTACTGGGGCAATGGGCCCAGGCGTTGTATTTCGCCAGCCAGAAGCGCTTCACCCCCGAGGTGCAGGCGCTGACCGAAGAGGCCTTGAAGGCCGATGCCAACGAAGTCACCAGCCTTGGCCTGCTGGGTATCGCCGGCTTCGAGGAGGGCCGTTTCAAGGACGCCATCGGCTACTGGGAACGCCTGATCGCGGTGTTGCCGCAGGACGACCCGTCCCGCGGCGCCCTGCAGGGCGGTATCGAGCGTGCCCGCGAGAAGCTCGCCGAGAGCGGTGAAACGCTGCCGGAGCGCGATACCCTCACCAAGTCCATGCCGCAGCTGAAGGTCCGTGTCGACCTGGCCTCCGCGCTCAAGGACAAGGTGCAGCCGGGGGATGCGGTGTTCATCTTCGCCCGCGCTGCCGAAGGCCCGCCCATGCCGCTGGCCGTCAAGCGCCTGACGGTGAAGGACCTGCCGGCCGAGGTGGTGCTCAGCGACGCCGATGCGATGATGCCGCAGCTGAAGATTTCCAACTTCGCCCAGGTGCAGCTGGTGGCGCGCATCTCCCGCGAGGGCAATGCCAAGGCAGGCGAATGGATCGGACGCAGCCCGGCGTTGTCTAGTGCTGTGCAGGAGCAGCAGCGCCTGACCATCGACAGCCCGGACCAGCCCTGATCCACCGACCGACGAGCACGCAGCCATGAATTCGACCCTTCGATTTTTCCTTGCCTGCCTGCTCCTCGGCCTTGCCGGCTGCTCCCTGCAGCCGCCGGCTCCCGAGCACGGCGGCGGGCCCGCTGCACCGCGACAGCTGCCGCCGCCCGGCCAGCAGAACCGCCCGCCGGTGACGCCGTCCCAGCCGCTGCCGCCCAAGGTCACGCGGATGAAGAGCCACCCGCGCTACGCGCCGCCGCCCGGCGCTGCCTGCTACTGGGACACGGCGCTCGGGGTCTATGTGCTCGAAGGCGAGCAGGACCTCTACTACCGCGAGCGCACCTACTACCACTGGGACCAGGGCTGGCATTGGTCCAACAGCCCCAGCGGCCCCTGGCAGGCCACCGATTCCAGCGGCGTGCCCGCCGGTCTCGGGCGTCGCCACCCCTGAGCCCGGCCGCGCGTCCTGACGCGCGGTCATGCCGTTCCGACCACCGTCACCGCGGCGCGTGGACAGCCTGGCAGCCCTTGTGTACTGTGCTGGCGTTCTGCCATTTGGAGCACAAGGATGTTCGCTCGCATCGCCCTGGCCTTTCTGTCCATGCTCATCGCCCAGCCGGTTCTCGCCCAGGTCTACCAGTGGCGCGACGAACAGGGGAAGGTGCATTTCACCGATACCCCGCCACCGGAAAGCCGCAATGTCACCGAGCAGAAGCTGCAGGTGAACACCATCCAGGGCCTGGACGACTCCGAGCTCCAGCGCACCTCTTCGCGCAGCACCCTGTTCGAGGACGACGAGGAAAACCTGAACCCCGGGCAACTGCACCAGAAGGGCATGGTGCAATGTGCCGCCGCCATCCGCCGCATGCCGTCGCTGATCACCGAGACGCAGAAGATCGGTCGCGAGGCCGTGCGCCAGAAGCGCGCTACCCAGGCGCAGCTGGATGACGCCATGTACAAGATGGACACGGCCTACAAGGAGATGAAGCGCAACGAGAAGGCCTGCGCGAGCGACTACGCCAAGGGCGGCACGGCGCGCCTGGCGGTCAACTGCCTTGCCGATACCGATGACGTGATGAGCTTCGGCCTGTGCATGAAGTTCGGCGAATGGGCCAGCACCTTTGGGCAGTGAGGCCGGCGACTCCGGCCTGATCCACAAACAAGAACGGCGACCCCAGGGTCGCCGTTTTCGTGTCTGCCGCCCGGCTTACTGGCCGGTGTAGACCTGGTCGAAGACGCCGCCGTCGTTGAAATGGGTCTTCTGCACGTCACGCCAGTCGCCGAAGGTCTTCTCCACGGAGAGGAATTCGACCTTGGGGAAGCGGTCGGCGAACTTGGCGAGGATCGCCGGGTTGCGCGGGCGCAGGTAGTTGTTGGCGGCGATGGTCTGGCCCTCGTCGCTCCACAGGTACTTCAGGTACGCCTCGGCGGCCTCGCGGGTGCCTTTCTTGTCGACCACCTTGTCGACCACGGCCACCGGCGGCTCGGCTTCGGCGGAGACGCTCGGGTAGACCACTTCGAAGCCGCCACGACCGAATTCGCGGGCGATCATTTCGGCTTCGTTCTCGAAGGTCACCAGGACGTCGCCGATCTGGTTCTGGATGAAGGTGGTGGTGGCGGCGCGGCCACCGGTATCGAGCACCGGCGCCTGCTTGAACAGCTTGCCGACGAACTCCTTGGCCTTGTTCTCGTCACCGCCGTTCTTCAGCACGTAGCCCCAGGCGGAGAGGTAGGTGTAGCGACCGTTGCCGGAGGTCTTGGGGTTGGGCACCACCACCTGGACGCCGTCCTTGAGCAGGTCCGGCCAGTCCTTCAGCCCCTTGGGGTTGCCCTTGCGCACGATGAACACGGTGGCGGAGGTGAACGGGGCGCTGTTGTTCGGCAGGCGCTCGGCCCAGTTCTGCGGCACCAGGCCGCCGTTGTCGGCCAGGGCGTTGATGTCGGTGGCCTGGTTCATGGTGATGACGTCGGCGGGCAGGCCGTCGATCACGGCACGGGCCTGCTTGCTGGAGCCGCCGTGGGACATCTGCAGGGTGATGTTCTCGCCTTTCTCCTGCTGCCAGTGCTTCTGGAAGGCGGCGTTGTAGTCCTTGTAGAAGTCGCGCATCACGTCATAGGAGACGTTGAGCAGGGTGGGGGCGGCCTGGGCCGCGCTGGCCAGGGCCAGGCCCGCTGCCAGCAGCGAAGCGGAGAACAGACGTTTCACGGATCGTTCCTTCTAGGGGGTGAGGGCAAGGGAATATAGCGGTGTGCCATATATTCTTTTAAATACTGAAAACGAATTTGCTTATTCTCAGGCCAAGGCCTTCAGGGCGCCAAGCAGATTCTCGCGCGCCGGCTGCTCCCAGCGTTGCGCGAGCGGGGTCTTGTGGTAGAGGCGGGGCATGTCCAGCAACTGCTTCAGCAGCTTGCTGCGCCCAGCTCGGAACAGCGGTTCCGGCACCCATTCGTATTCGGCGCGCACGGCCTTTTCGTAGGCGTCGTAGACCTCCCTCGGGGCTGCCAGGATCGACAGGTCCAGGTCCACCACCAGCTCGGCGTCACCGGCACGCGGTGGTTCCATGTGGCGGGTGGCGAGGATCAGCCCGCGCAGCGCCTCGCCGTGCTCGCCAAGCCCGGCCTGGAGCAGCCAGGCGACCGTCTGCTCGGCGCTGGCTGCCTCGTTGTCCTGGCGCTGCGGGTCGTACACCAGGTCGTGGGTCCAGAGCGCCAGTTCGACCCGGTCGGGGTGGTCCGCCAGGTGGCTCCATTCGTCGAAGTGGCCCAGGCAGGCGCTGATGTGTGCGGTGCTGTGGTACTGGCGCTGGGGCGCACCGTAGGCCTCGCGCAGCTGATCGAAGCTGCCTTCGGGCGCGGGCGCGCCCAGGCGCAGCCAGAGGGCGTCCCAGCGTGCCTGATCAAGTTGTTTCATGTTCGCCTCCTCGCGGGAAAAGCGGGTTGCCGCAGCGGCTGCAGAAGCTCGCGGCGGATTCGTGGCCGCGCTTGCGGCAGGTGGCGCACTCCTTGTCCAGTTGCCCCTCCTGGCGCATGGCGTTGGCCAGCTCGGCGCTGAAGATACCGGTGGGCACGGCGATGATCGAGTAGCCGGTGATCATCACCAGGCTGGCCACTGCCTGGCCCAGTGCCGTCTTCGGGGTGATGTCGCCGAAGCCGACGGTGGTCAGGGTCACCACCGCCCAGTAGATGCTGGTGGGAATGCTGGTGAAACCGTTCTCCGGACCTTCGATCACGTACATCAATGCACCGAACACCACCACCAACGTGGAGACGCTGAGCAGGAACACCGCGATCTTCTGCTGGCTGCCGCGTAGCGCGCTGAGCAGGAAGTTCGCCTGCACCAGGTAGTGGCGCAGCTTGAAGATGCGGAACACCCGCACCAGGCGCAGGGCGCGGACGATCAACAGGTACTGGGCATCCGGATAGAGGAGTGCGACCACCCCGGGGATGATCGCCATCAGGTCCACCAGGCCGAAGAAGCTGAAGGCGTAGCGCAGCGGCTTCGGCGCGCTGTAAAGGCGCAGCAGGTATTCCGCGATGAACAGCGCGGTGATCGCCCATTCGAGCCCCGACAGCAGGCCGGCGTGGCGGCGGTGGATGTGCTCGACGCTGTCCAGCAGCACGACGGCCAGGCTGGCCAGGATCAGCCAGATGAGCCAGGTGTCGAAGCGCCGCCCGGCCGGGGTGTCGGCCTGGAAGATGATGCTGTACAGACGCTCGCGCCTGCTGTGTGGCTCGGCCATGGAGTCCTCCTCAGGAGACGAACCTTAGCAGAGCCGCCCTTTCAGTGGCGCAGGCGGGTGGGGCGCGGCCGCGTGCCGTTCTGGCGCAGCAGGCGGCCGCCGGCAATCACCAGCCAGCACGCGAGGATGAATGGCGCGGTCATGGCGGGCAGGCCGAAGGTGGCGAAGCCGGGTTGCAGCAGCACGCCGAGGGTGACGCCGATGATGACCACCGGCAGGCTGGCCAGGCGCTTGCCCAGGGCGATGCCGATCAGCACGCCGTTGAGGCTGAACAGGCCGGCCAGCAGTGTGTCGGTGGGCAGTTTCAGGCAGAGGCCCAGTGCCAGCGCCAGGGCGCTGCCGAATGACGCCCAGAGCGCTACCCGCCAGGAGGACAGGAGCAGGGCGAGGAGCACGCAGGCCCCGGCCAGCGGGTCGGCGAGGAAGATCACCTGGCCGAAGCCACGCAGCAGGGCGAGGAACAGGCCGGTGGTGTCGGCATCGAGAATGGCCGCCGGCGGGGTTGGCAGGGCAGTCAGCTGCAGTCCATGGGCCAGCCACAGCAGCACCCAGCCGAAGCCGACGAAGGGGCTGGTGAAGGCGGGCAGCCACTGGCGTTCCCGCGCGTTGCGCAACAGGCGGTGCAGCAGCAGGGTAGAAAGGCCGGCGCAACAGACGATCAGCAGTGGCAGGTGCAGCGTCCATTCGAAGCGCGAACCCAGCAACATGCCCAGCAGCACGCCGTTGTAGCCGTAGAGGCCGGCTTCCACGTCCTCGCGCGGGTAGCCCCGGCGCAGGGCGGTGAGCCAGCTGGCGAAACCGCCGAGCAGGGCACCGCCGAGCAACTGTGGCGCGCCGACGAGGATGGCGCAGAGCAGCAGGACGCCGCAGCCGGGGTGGCGCTGCAGGAAGATCTGGCTGAAACCGTTGAGCTGGGCACTGGCCCAGGAACGGGCATCGCAAGGCAGAGGAAGGTGTCGCATGGTGTGGCCGGTTGAAAGGGAAAAGGCGCCCGTCCCTGGGACGCGGCGCCTGCGGACGGCATTCGACCTGCCGGAGCAGGGCGGCCCGGTGCGTCTGCGCGCGCCGTGGCCGCGGATGGATCAGTCCAGATGGGCGATGCGCAGCATGTTGGTGGAGCCGGGCTGGCCGAGGGGCACGCCGGCGGTGATCACCAGGGTGTCGCCGCTGCGGGCCATGCCCTGGGCACGGGCGATCTCCAGCGCGGTGCCGGTGACGTCCTCGACCTTGTCCAAGCGCTGGTTGACCACCGAGTAGACGCCCCAGGCCACGGTCAGGCGGCGGGCGGTCTCCAGGCTCGGGGTGAGGCTGAGGATCGGCGCCTTGGGGCGTTCGCGGGAGGCGCGCAGGCTGGAGCTGCCGGACTCGGTGTAGTTCACCAGGGTCGCCACCGGGAGGATGCTGCTGATGCGGCGGATGGCGCAGCTGATGGCATCCGATGCGGTGGCTTCGGCCTGCGGGCGGCTGACGTCGAGCTGGGACTGGAAGTCCGGGCCCTGTTCCACCTGGCGGATGATCTTGCTCATCATCTGCACGGTTTCCAGCGGGTAGTCACCGGAGGCGGTCTCGGCCGAGAGCATCACGGCGTCGGTGCCTTCGGCCACGGCATTGGCGACGTCGGTCACCTCGGCGCGGGTCGGCGCCGGGGAGAAACGCATGGATTCCAGCATCTGGGTGGCGACCACCACCGGACGGCCGAGCTGGCGGCAGGTGCGGATGATGTCCTTCTGGATGCGCGGCACGTTCTCGGCCGGTACTTCGACGCCCAGGTCGCCACGGGCGACCATGATGGCGTCGCACAGGCGGGCGATCTCTTCCAGGTGTTGCACGGCCGACGGCTTCTCGATCTTGGCCATCAGCGCGGCGCGGCCCTGGATCAGGCCCCGGGCCTCGACTATGTCCTCGGGGCGCTGGACGAAGGAGAGGGCGACCCAGTCGACGCCCAGCTCCAGGCCGAAATTGAGGTCGCGGCGGTCCTTGGCGGTCAGCGGGGACAGCTGCAGCACGGCCTCGGGGACATTGACGCCCTTGCGGTCGGACAGCTCGCCGCCGGCGATCACCCGGGTGTCGATGGCATCGGCGTGCTTGGCGGTCACCTGCAGGCGCAGGCGGCCGTCGTCCAGCAGCAGGTTCATGCCCGGCTGCAGGGCTTCGATGATCTCGGGGTGGGGCAGGTTGACCCGGCTGGCATCGCCCGGGCTCGCGTCCAGGTCCAGGCGCAGGGCCTGGCCACGCTCCAGGTGGACCTTGCCCTCGGCGAAGCGCCCGACCCGCAGCTTGGGCCCCTGCAGGTCCATGAGGATGCCGATCGGGCGGGCCAGCTGGCGCTCGACCTCGCGCACCCACTGGTAGCGCTGGGCATGGTCGGCATGTTCGCCGTGGCTGAAGTTGAGGCGGAACAGGTTGACCCCGGCCTCCACCAGTTGACGGATGTCGTCGACGCCCTTGATGGCCGGGCCGAGGGTGGCGAGGATTTTGACTTTCTTGTCGGAGGTCATTGTGCGGGGCTCTCGAGAATCAGGATGGCGCGGAAGTCGTTGACGTTGGTACGGGTCGGCTCGGTGACGATCAGGCTGTCGAGGGCGGCGAAGTAGCCGTAGCCGTTGTTGTTGTCGAGCTCGTCGCTGGCGGACAACCCGAGCGCCGCGGCGCGGGCGTGGCTGGTCGGGGTCATGATGGCGCCGGCGTTGTCCTCGGAACCGTCGATGCCGTCGGTGTCGCCGGCCAGGGCGTAGACGCCGGGCAGGCCCTTGAGGGTGTGGGTCAGGCTCAGCAGGAACTCGGCGTTGCGCCCGCCACGGCCCTTGCCGCGCACGGTGACGGTGGTCTCGCCGCCGGAAAGGATCACGCAGGGCGGCTTGATCGGCTGGCCATGGAGGACGATCTGCCGGGCGATGCCGGCGTGGACCTTGGCCACCTCGCGGGACTCGCCTTCCAGATCGCCCAGTATCAGCGGGGTGAAGCCGGCGGCGCGGGCCTTCTCGGCGGCGGCATCGAGGGATTGCTGGGGCGTGGCGATCAATTGGAAGTGGCTGCGCGAGAGCACCGGGTCACCGGGCTTCACGGTCTCCGAGCGCGGGTCCTGCAGCCAGGCGCGGACGTTGGCCGGCACTTCGATCTGGTAGCGCGCGAGGATCGCCAGGGCCTCCGCCGAGGTGGTCGGATCGGCGACGGTGGGGCCGGAGGCGATGACCGTGGCTTCGTCACCGGGCACGTCGGAGATGGCATAGGTGTAGACGCTGGCCGGCCAGCAGGCCTTGGCCAGGCGACCGCCCTTGATCGCCGAGAGGTGTTTGCGCACGCAGTTCATCTCGGAGATGGCGGCGCCGGATTTCAGCAGGGCCTTGTTGATCGCCTGCTTGTCCTTGAGGCTGATGCCTTCGGCGGGCAGGGCCAGCAGCGAGGAGCCGCCGCCGGAGAGGAGGAAGATCACCCGGTCGCTCTCGCTCAGGCCGCTCACCAGCTCCAGCACGCGCTGGGCGGTCTCCAGGCCGGCGGCATCCGGTACCGGGTGCGCGGCTTCGACCACTTCGATGCGGCGGCAGTTGGCGCCGTGCCCGTAGCGGGTCACCACCAGGCCGGAAATCTCACCCTGCCATTCCTGCTCGATCACCTCGGCCATGGCGGCGGCGGCCTTGCCGGCTCCGATGACGATGAGGCGGCCGCTGCGGTCGGCGGGCAGGTGGTCGGCCAGTACCTGGCGGGGGTGGGCGGCGTCGATGGCGGTGGCGAAGAGGTCGCGCAGCAGGCTTTGCGGATCGAATGACATGACAGACTCCGGAGGGGCGCTGGATTCTCGTTGCGGTGGGGCTTGGAGGCCGATTGCAGTCCCGAGCCGCCGCTCGCAGCGACTCGGGACTGGAATCGACCCACCTGGCCATTGGGCCGTGACTCCGCCGGCCAGGAAGGTCGAAAGGGGTGCCGGGCGGGTGCCCGGCGAAAGCGGCTTACTCTTTGCGGATGGAGAAGTTGGCCATGTGCTCCAGGCCTTTCACCAGTGCGGAGTGGTCCCAGTTGCTGCCACCGATGGCGGCGCAGGTGCTGAAGACCTGCTGGGCGTTGGCGGTGTTGGGCAGGTTCAGGCCCAGCTCGCGGGCGCCGGACAGGGCCAGGTTGAGGTCCTTCTGGTGCAGGCTGATGCGGAAGCCCGGGTCGAAGGTGCCCTTGATCATGCGCTCGCCGTGCACTTCGAGGATCTTCGAACCGGCGAAGCCGCCCATCAGCGCTTCGCGCACCTTGGCCGGGTCGGCGCCGTTCTTGGCGGCGAACAGCAGGGCTTCGGCGACGGCCTGGATGTTCAGGGCGACGATGATCTGGTTGGCGACCTTGGCGGTCTGGCCATCACCGTTGCCACCCACGCGGGTGATGTTCTTGCCCATGGCCTGGAACAGCGGCAGGGCGCGTTCGAAGGCGTTCGGGCAGCCACCGACCATGATGCTCAGGGTCGCGGCCTTGGCGCCGACTTCACCGCCGGATACCGGGGCGTCCAGGTAGGAGGCGCCGGTGGCCTTGACCTTCTCGGCGAAGACCTTGGTGGCGGAGGGCGAGATGGAGCTCATGTCGATCACCACCTTGCCGGCGCCGACGCCTTCGACCACGCCGTCCTTGCGGAACAGCACGTCGTCGACCTGGGGGGTGTCCGGGACCATGATGATGATGAACTCGGCTTCCTGGGCCACTTCGCGCGGGTTGGCCAGGGCGATGCCGTTGTCACCGAGCAGGTCGGCGGGCGCCTTGTCGAAGTGCTCGGAGAAGAACAGGGTGTGGCCGGCTTTCTGCAGGTTCTGAGCCATGGGCTTGCCCATGATGCCGGTGCCGATGAATCCGATCTTGGCCATGTGGATTACCTCTTTCTTAGATGGCGTTATGGGTTTTCAGCCAGCCAAGGCCGGCGGCGGTGGTGGTGGCGGGCTTGTACTCGCAGCCGACCCAGCCCTGGTAGCCGATGCGGTCCAGGTGCTCGAAGAGGAAGCGGTAGTTGATCTCGCCGGTGCCCGGCTCGTTGCGGCCGGGGTTGTCGGCCAGCTGCACGTGGTTGATCACGGCGAGGTTGCCTTCCACGGTGCGGGCCAGGTCACCTTCCATGATCTGCATGTGGTAGATGTCGTACTGCAGGAACAGGTTGGCGCTGCCGACCTTCTCGCGGATGGCCAGGGCCTGCTGGGTGGTGTTCAGGTAGAAGCCCGGGATGTCGCGGGTGTTGATCATTTCCATGACCAGGCGGATGCCTGCGGCTTGCAGCTTCTCGGCGGCGTACTTCAGGTTGTCGACGAAGGTCTTCTCGACGGTGGCGCAGTCCGGGCCCTGGGGGCGGATGCCGGCCAGGCAGTTGACCTGCTGGTTGCCGAGCACCTTGGCGTAGGCGATGGCCTTGTCCACGCCGGCGCGGAATTCCTCGACACGGTCCGGGTGGCAGGCGATGCCGCGCTCACCCTTGCCCCAGTCGCCGGCGGGCAGGTTGAACAGCACCTGTTCCAGCTTGTTGGCGTCCAGGCGGGCCTTGATCTCCTCGGCCGGGAAGTCATAGGGGAAGAGGTACTCGACACCGGTGAAACCGGCTTCGGCAGCGGCGGCGAAACGGTCCAGGAAGTCCACTTCGGTGAACAGCATGGACAGGTTGGCGGCAAAACGGGGCATGAAGATTCTCCTCGGTAGACGTCCCTCTCCCGCCACGAACGGGAGAGGGGGCGTTGCTCGTCAGTCCAGCATCGAGATGGCGGTCGGGGCGTCGGCGCCGCGCTGGGCCAGCTCTTCGAACTCGTTGATCGCGTTGATCTCGGTGCCCATGGAGATGTTGGTGACACGCTCCAGGATGACCTCGACCACGACCGGTACGCGGAACTCTTCCATCAGCTTGCGGGCCTTGGCGAAAGCGCCTTGCAGCTCGTTGGCGTCGAACACGCGGATGGCCTTGCAGCCCAGGCCCTCGACCACCGCGACGTGGTCCACGCCGTAGCCGTTGAGCTCCGGTGCGTTGACGTTGTCGAAGGACAGCTGCACGCAGTAGTCGATCTCGAAGCCGCGCTGCGCCTGGCGGATCAGGCCCAGGTAGGAGTTGTTCACCAGCACGTGGATGTAGGGCAGGTTGAACTGCGCGCCCACGGCCAGTTCCTCGATCATGAACTGGAAGTCGTAGTCACCCGATAGCGCCACGACCGGCCGGCTCGGATCGGCCTTGACCACGCCGAGGGCGGCGGGAACGGTCCAGCCCAGCGGGCCGGCCTGGCCGCAGTTGATCCAGTGGCGCGGCTTGTACACGTGCAGGAACTGGGCGCCGGCGATCTGCGACAGGCCGATGGTGCTGACGTAGCAGGTGTCCTTGCCGAAGAACTCGTTCATTTCCTCGTACACGCGCTGCGGCTTGACCGGCACGTTGTCGAAGTGGGTCTTGCGCTGCAGGGTGCGCTTGCGCTCGCGGCAGGATTCGACCCAGGCGCTGCGGTCCTTCAGCTTGCCGGCGGCCTTCCACTCGCGGGCGACTTCGAGGAAGGCGTCCAGCGCGGAACCGGCGTCGGAGACGATGCCCAGGTCCGGGGTGAACACGCGGCCGATCTGGGTGGGCTCGATGTCCACGTGGATGAAGCGGCGGCCCTGGGTGTAGACGTCGACGGAGCCGGTGTGGCGGTTGGCCCAGCGGTTGCCGATGCCGAACACCAGGTCCGATTCCAGCAGCGTGGCGTTGCCGTAGCGGTGCGAGGTCTGCAGGCCGCACATGCCGGCCATCAGCGCGTGGTCGTCGGGGATGGTGCCCCAGCCCATCAGGGTCGGGATCACCGGTACGCCGGTCAGTTCGGCGAATTCGACCAGCTTGTCGGAGGCGTTGGCGTTGATCACGCCGCCGCCGGAAACGATCAGCGGGCGTTCGGCCTCATTGAGCATGGCCAGGGCCTTCTCGGCCTGGATGCGGGTGGCGGCCGGCTTGTTCACCGACAGCGGCTCGTAGGCGTCGATATCGAATTCGATCTCGGCCATCTGCACGTCGAAGGGCAGGTCGATCAGCACCGGGCCGGGGCGGCCGCTGCGCATTTCGAAGAAGGCCTTCTGGAAGGCATAGGGCACCTGGCCCGGCTCGAGGACGGTGGTCGCCCACTTGGTCACCGGCTTGACGATGCTGGTGATGTCGACGGCCTGGAAGTCTTCCTTGTGCAGGCGGGCCCGAGGGGCCTGGCCGGTGATGCAGAGGATCGGGATGGAGTCGGCGGAGGCCGAGTACAGGCCGGTGACCATGTCGGTGCCGGCAGGGCCGGACGTACCGATGCACAGGCCGATGTTGCCCGGGTTGGTGCGGGTGTAGCCCTCGGCCATGTGCGAGGCGCCTTCGACGTGGCGGGCCAGGACATGGTCAATGCCGCCGATCTTGTTCAGCGCGGCGTACAGCGGGTTGATGGCGGCGCCGGGGATGCCGAACGCGGTGTCGATGCCTTCGCGGCGCATCACCAGGACGGCGGCCTCGATTGCTCTCATTTTGGCCATGTTTTGTGCCTCTTTTCTTGTGAAAATTGTATACAAGGTGCTTGTGGCGGATTCTATTCAGGTGCCGACTGAAGGGTCAAGGAGATTTGTCGGGCGAAATGTCGCAGGCTCGGGTTTCTTTAAAACGCCCGTTTGACGCGGCTTTCAGGGCCTGCGCGGAGCGGTAATTGAATTAATGTATACAAAATAAAAATAAATTGTATATCAAGATTGATTTTTCTGTGTTCGGTGAGATAGTTGAGGAAAGCGCCGCCATTCGTGCACTCGGCTCCGTGATGGCCATGGCAACCCGGCGACGTGCGTCCGCTTCAACCACTACCCGAGGAAGCCTCACGATGAGCACCCTGTCCCTGGAAACCGCTGTCAGCATCTCCAACCGCGCCCTGGCCATTGGCCGCGAACTGCGAACCGCCCCCCTGACCATCGCCGTGCTGGATGCCGGCGGCCACCTGATCACCCTGCAGCGCGAAGACGGCGCCAGCATGCTTCGCCCGCAGATCGCCATCGGCAAGGCCTGGGGTGCCGTCGCCCTGGGCAAGGGCTCGCGCCTGATCGCCGCCGATGCGCAGCAGCGCCCGGCCTTCATCGGTGCGGTGAACAACCTGGCCGACGGCAACCTGGTGCCTGCGCCGGGTGGCGTGCTGATCCGCAATCAGGCGGGGGAGGTGATCGGTGCCATCGGCATCAGCGGCGACACCTCCGATATCGATGAGCAGTGCGCCATCAGCGGCGTGGAATCGGTGGGCCTCAAGGCCGACGCCGGCATCGCGGCGGCCTGACCCTCCCGAGCCTCCCGCTCGCGGGAGGCACCCTGGCGCAGGTGTTGAATCGCCCTGGCGATGCCGTTAACATCCGCGCCGTCCCTTTCTGCTGCTGACGGACATCCACATCGCCATTGCGGCGATGTCTTTTTTCGTCTGTCGAAAAAGCAGCATTCCATGAAGAAGACTCCCTTCAAGCGGGTCCAGCAAAAGCTGGCCCGAGCCGGCGTGGCCATCAGCCGCGTCGACGGCAACACCCTGTCCGTTTCCTCACTGAACAGCGCCGGCCTGGGTGCCAGCATCCTGCTGCCCGAATCCTTTCCCATCGAGGAAAAGGCGGTGCTGCAATTGCTGGATTTCGCCGGTGTCTCCCACCCCGACGGCGGCGAGGTGCGTTGCGCCTGCGCCACGCCGGACTTCCACGCCGGCTCCGGCATTCCGGTGGGCTCGGTGATCGTCACCAGCCCCGACATGGTGATCCCCCAGAGCATCGGTACCGATATCAACTGCGGCATGCGCCTGCATCGGCTGGGCATCCATTACGACGCCTTCCTCGCACGCAAGGCGGAATGGGTGGAGCGCGTGCGGGGCGACCTGCTGGGCGGCACCCGCAACATCCCCACGGCGCCGGGCGACATGACCGCGCTGTTCGAAGGCGGGCTCGGCGACTTCTGGAATGCGGTGGGTCGCCGCCCCGACCGCGACGGGCTCCTGGCGCGGCTCGACCTGGAGCAGGTGACGCGTGAACTGGCGGGTTTGCACCCGTCGTCCTTCGTCCGGGGCGAGGCGGCCTATGCACCCGAGGCGTTGCAGAACACGGGCCGCGCGGTACTGCGCGACCCCGGGCTGGGCACCCTCGGTGGCGGCAACCACTTCGTCGAGGTGCAGGTGGTGACCGAGCTGGTGGACCGGCGCGCCTGCTTCGAGCGCGGGCTGTCGGTGGGGCAGGTGGTGGTGATGATCCACACCGGCTCGCGGGACGTCGGCTTCCATGTCGGCCGTCGCTGGATGGACAAGGCCCGGGAGCTGTGGCCCAAGGGCATGAAGCATCCGCAGTCGAAGGTCTTCGCCCTGGTGGGCGAGATGGCCGGGCACTACCTGCTGGCCATGCACAGTGCTGCCCATTACGCCGACGCCAACCGCGCGTTGATCGCCGAGATGGTGCGCCAGCGCACCCGCGAGCTGTTCGGGCCGGACACCGAAGCGCCGCTGCTGGTGGATGTGCCCCACAACATCGTGCTGCAGGAGCCCCAGGGCAACGTGCATCGCAAGGGGGCGACGCCGGCCTATGCGGGGCAGGACCTGCTCATCCCCGGGAGCATGGGGCACGACTCCTACCTGCTCACGGGGCTCGGCAACCCGCGCTGGCTGAGCTCGGCCAGCCACGGCGCGGGGCGCTCGATGTCGCGCAGCGAGATCCTGTTCAAGGGGCGCAAGGACCCGGGCATCCTCGGTCTGGAGCGGGTGCAGTGCATCACCACCCGCGAGGAACGGCTGATCGAGGAGGCGCCTGGCGCCTACAAGGAGATCGGCGAGGTGGTGCGCTCACAGGTGGAGGAGGAGACGGTGGCGGTGATCGCCCGGTTCAGCCCGGTGCTCACCTTCAAGGCCTGAAGGGGTTCCCTCAGGCGCTCTGCGCCTGGGGGGCTTCCTGCACTTCGCAGCCTTTGAGCACGAGGCGGATGATGGTGTCGGCGGCGGCTTCGTAGTCGGCGTCGCTGAGCGAGGCCTTGCCGGTGACGACGGAGATCTGCCAGTCGAAGTCGGCGTAGGTCTGGGTCGCCGCCCAGATGCTGAACAGCAGGTGGCTGGGGTCGATCCTGGCCATCAGCCCCTGGTCGATCCAGCCCTGGATGCAGGCGATGTTGTGGCGGGCCTGCTCGTTGAGGTGGGCGGTCTGCTCGGCGGACAGGTGCGGCGCCCCATGCATGATCTCGCTGGCGAACACCTTCGAGGCGTGGGGCAGCTCGCGGGAGATACGGATCTTCGAGCGGATGTAGGCCTTGAGCACATCGCCCGGGTGTCCGCCCGCATTGAAGGGGTGGGAGGCGGCCAGCAGCGGCTCGACGATGCTTTCGAGCACCTCGCGGTAGAGGTTCTCCTTGGACTTGAAGTAGTAGTAGACGTTGGGCTTTGGCAGGCCGGCCTTGGCTGCGATGTCGCTGGTCTTGGTGGCGGCGAAACCCTTGTCGGCGAACTCTTCACTGGCCGCCCGCAGGATCAGCTCTTTATTGCGCTCGCGAATGCTGCTCACATCTGCTCCTCTGTTCACTCGCCGGGTGGCCGTCACGGGTCGGCTGGCGAGCGGTCGGGCATGGTAGCACCGGCCTCCCGGGCCTCTCAAGCAAGCGGGGGAGGGGTGGCGAGGGCGCGGTCCGACAGGTTTCTGTATACAAGATTTTGGATTTCTGTTTTTATTCCGCATCCGTCCATGCCGCCGGGGTCCCGACCGGCGCGTGTTGCGGCAGGCTGCACCATGCAAGACAGCACATTGCGCGACCCCTTCGGTCGCCGGATCACCTACCTGCGTCTCTCGGTCACGGACCGTTGCGACTTCCGTTGCACCTACTGCATGAGCGAAGACATGGTCTTCGCCCCGCGGGCGCAGATACTCAGCCTCGAAGAGCTCTACGCCGTGGCCGATGCCTTCATCGGGCTCGGGGTCAGGCGCATCCGCGTGACCGGTGGCGAGCCGCTGGTGCGCAAGGGCCTCACCGGCCTGCTGGCGCGGCTCGGTGCCCGCCGCGAGCTGGAAGACCTGGCCATCACCAGCAACGGTTCGCAGCTCGCCCACATGGCGCACGACCTGCGCGCCGCCGGCGTCACCCGTCTCAACATCAGCCTCGACTCCCTGCAGCGCGAGCGCTTCGCCGCCTTCACCCGCCGCGACGCCCTCGATCAGGTGCTGGCCGGCATCGATGCCGCGCGTGACGCCGGCTTCCAGCGCATCAAGCTCAATACCGTGGTGCAGAAAGGCCGCAATGACGATGAGGTCGAGGACCTGGTGGCGTTCGCCGTTGAGCGTGGCCTGGACATCAGCTTCATCGAGGAGATGCCCCTGGGCAGCATCTCCAGCCACGAACGCAAGGTCACCCTGTGCACCTCCGAAGAGGTGCGCGAGCGGGTCGAGCGACGCTTCCAGCTCCTGCCCAGCAGCCATCGCACCGGTGGCCCGTCGCGCTACTGGCAGGTGATCGGCAGCGATACCCAGGTCGGTTTCATTTCCCCCCACAGCCGCAACTTCTGCGGCGACTGCAACCGTGTGCGCGTCACCGCCGAAGGCAAGCTGGTGCTGTGCCTCGGCCATGAAGGTGCACTGGACCTCAAGGCACTGATCCGTCGTCACCCCGGTGACGGTGAGCGGCTGCGCGCGGCCCTGGTGGATGCCCTGCGGCTGAAGCCGGAGCGGCACCATTTCGAGGCGGATTCCCAGGTACAGGTAGTCCGCTTCATGAGCACCACCGGCGGCTGATCGGGCTGCTGGGCTTAGGCCCGGCTGCGTTGCGCCCTCTCGCCGTACGTACCGTACTGTCTTCGAGGGCGCGCCTTGCCGGTCCGTCTCCCAGCAACCCGATCCGTTGCTGCATTCCTTTTCAAGAACAAGAGCGCCCTGAAGGGCTGAGGAGATTGAGCATGGGCAAGACATTGCTGGTGAAGAACGCTGACCTGCTGGTCACGATGGACGGCGAGCGCCGTGAGCTGAAGCAGGGCGGGCTGTTCATCGAGGACAACGTCATCCGCCAGGTGGGGCCGAGCGCCGAGCTGCCGCAGAGCGCGGACGAGGTGCTGGACCTCAAGGGCCACATCGTCATCCCCGGCCTGGTCAACACCCACCATCACATGTACCAGAGCCTCACCCGCGTGGTGCCGGCCGCCCAGGACGGCGAGCTGTTCAACTGGCTGACCAACCTCTACCCGATCTGGGCGCGCCTGACCCCCGAGATGATCCAGGTCTCCACCCAGACGGCGATGGCCGAGCTGATCCTTTCCGGCTGCACCACCTCCAGCGACCACCTCTACATCTACCCCAACGGCTGCAAGCTGGACGACAGCATCCACGCCGCCGGCGAGATCGGCATGCGCTTTCACGCCGCGCGCGGCAGCATGAGCGTCGGCCGCAGCCAGGGCGGCCTACCGCCGGACTCGGTGGTGGAGAAGGAGGCGGACATCCTCAAGGAATCCCAACGCCTGATCGAGGACTACCACGATGCGTCCCATGGCTCGATGCTGCGGGTGGTGGTGGCGCCGTGCTCGCCCTTCTCGGTGAGCCAGGACCTGATGCGCGAAGCGGCGGTGCTGGCGCGCCAGTACGGCGTGTCGCTGCACACCCACCTGGCGGAGAACGTCAACGACATCGCCTACAGCCGCGAGAAGTTCGGCATGACCCCCGCCGAGTACGCCGAAGACCTGGGCTGGGTGGGCCATGACGTGTGGCACGCCCACTGCGTTCAGCTCGACCAGCACGGCATCGACCTGTTCGCCCGCACCGGCACCGGTGTCGCCCACTGCCCCTGCTCGAACATGCGCCTGGCCTCGGGCATCGCGCCGATCCGCCGCATGCGCGATGCCGGCGTTCCGGTCGGCCTGGGTGTCGACGGCTCGGCCTCCAACGATGGCGCCACCATGATCGGCGAGGTGCGCCAGGCCCTGCTGCTGCAGCGCGTCGGTTTCGGCCCCGATGCCATGACCGCGCGCGAGGCGCTGGAGATCGCCACCCTGGGCGGCGCCAAGGTGCTCAACCGTGACGACATCGGGGCCCTGGCCCCTGGCATGGCGGCGGACTTCGTCGCCTTCGACCTGAACCAGATCGCCTTCGCCGGCGCCCTCCACGATCCGCTGGCGGCCCTGGTGTTCTGCGCCCCGGCCCAGGTCTCCCACAGCGTGATCAACGGTCGCCTGGTGGTGAAGGATGGCCAGCTGATGACGGTCGACCTGCCACGCGTGATCGAGCGCCACAACCGCCTCGCTCATCAGTTGGTGCTGGGCGAGTGATGGCGCGCCGGGCGCGGCTCGTGTCGCGGCCGGCACCCTACCCGAAGACGAGGAGAGTCCTTTGAGAGCGAGCTATCTGGGCTGGCTGCTGGCCAGCCTGTTGCCCCTGGGTGCGGCCCATGGGGAAAGCTATGTCGTGGGCGTCGAACGCCTGTCCTTCCAGCCGCATTACTGGGTCGACGAACAGGGTGAATACCGCGGCTTCGCCCGCGAGGTGCTGGATTTGTTCGCGCAGGCCGAGCACATCGAGCTGAGCTATCGCGCGCTGCCGGTCACCGAGCTTGCCGGGCGCCTGGTCAAGGGCGAGGTGGACCTGAAGTACCCGGACAGCCCCGAGTGGGCGGATGACGTCAAGGCCGGCAAGCCCATGGCCTACAGCGCACCGGTGGTGGGTTACGTGGATGGCGTGCTGGTGGACCCCAAGCGGGTCGGGCAGGGCATCGAGACCCTGCGGCGCCTGGCCCTGGTGCAGGGCTGGACGCCCCGTGGCTACCAGTCGCGTATCGACGAGGGCAAGGTGCAGCCGGTGCAGGGCAGCGACCTGCGGCAGATGATCCGCCAGGCCCTGAAGAAGCAGGCCGACGGTGCCTACTTCAACGTGGTGGTCGCCACCTATTACCTGGACAACATCCGCGCCCGCCCCGGTGCGCTGGTGTTCGACCCGTCGCTGCCGCACACCCGCGGCACCTTCCACCTCTCCAGTTCCCGGCACCCGGAGCTGGTGCAGCGCTTCGACCGCTTCCTGGTGTCGCACAAGGCGGAAGTGGATGCGCTCAAGGCGCACCATCGCGTCGAGGCCAACCTCGATACCGAGTACATGGGGCTGGAGCAGTGGAAGGTGGACTACCTGGAGCGGCAGAAGCGCAAGGACGACCCCGCCAGGCCCTGACCGACGAACGGGCCGCACCGCACGGACGGCCCCTTGCCCCGCCGGCTCGTCGCGCTCAGCGCGAGCCGTTCCGTCATGCCTCGTTGCCGAAACCTTGAACCATCGGAAAACCCGTCCGGTCCATCTTCCTGAGTGGCTGAGGAAGAAACTCGGCTGGAATCCCTACCGGAAAAAGAGGAAAGCACGATGGATAACGACAAGGCTATCTCCGTTCTCAACGACCTGATCGAAACCAGCAAGGACGGCGAAAAGGGGTTTCTCGAATGCGCCGAGGACGTCAAGAACCCCCAGTTGAAAGCCACCTTTACCCAGCGCGCCCAGGAGTGCGCCCGCGCCGCTGCCGAGCTGCAGCAGGTGGTGCGTTCCATGGGTGGTGACCCGGAGACCTCCTCCAGCGTGGCCGGTGCCCTGCACCGTCGCTGGGTCGATCTCAAGGCCCTGGTGACCGGCAAGGACGATGCCGCCATCCTCAACGAATGCGAGCGCGGCGAAGATGTCGCGCTGAAGGCCTACAAGGATGCGCTGGGCAAGGAGCTGCCGCCGCCGGCTCGCTCCATCGTCGAGAAACAACTGCTCGGCGTGCAGCGCAACCATGACCAGATCAAGGCCCTGCGCAACCTGGCCCGCGCCAGCTGACGGCGGGTATCGGCGGCATTGCCGCCAACGAAAAAGGGATGGCGTTTCGCGCCATCCCTTTTTTCATGCAGCAGGTGCTATCAGAAGTGCACCTTGACCAGCAGGCTGGCGGTGTTCTGGTCGGTACCGCCGAGGATCTCGTCACCGAGGAAGCTGTCGTCGTCGATGCCGTACTTGTTGCTCCAGTAGTCGTACTCGACACCGACGTAGAGCTGCTTGGCACCCAGGTCCAGCGCCTTGCCCAGGTCGTACTTGATCTGCGGGTTGAAGTGCAGGTTGGCGTGCAGGTCGTTCGGGCGGCTGCTGCTGCCGTCCTTGTTGTTCCACACCCAGTCCATGAAACCGTCGATGAGGATGTCGGAGTTGCCGACGGGGATGGTGTACGACCACACCGGGGTGACCTGCCACTGGCCGGCGGGGTTGTTGGTGATGCCGTCGGGCTTGCGGTAGTAGAAGTTCAGCTGGAAGTAGTCGAAGCCGGGGATGGCCAGGTCGAAGCCCGGGCCGAGCAGGTAGTTCTGGGTGCGGTTCTCGCCACGCTCGTAGGTGGCGGCGAGCAGCACGTCGGTCACCGGGCCGAAGGCGATCTTCTGGTCGAACAGCTTGCCGAACGACAGGCGCGGCTGGATTTCACCGTAGTAGGTGTTGTTGCCCGCATTGGCGTCGGCCTTGCCGTTGTAGTTGATCTGGTCGGCGAAGATGAACAGGTCGCCCCAGGTCCAGCCGCTGGCGTGCTCGAAGGTGAAGGTCTGCTGGATTTCCGGGTTGACCTTGAAATCCTTGCCGTACAGGTAGGTGACGCTGTTGTTCTGCCACAGCAGCGGGCCGTCGGCCATGGCCTGCCCTCCCGCCAGGAGGCCTGCGGTCAGGGCGATGCAGTGAGGCAGATGCTTCAGGTTCATGCGGTTTTCCTTATTTTTCAGGGCTTCAGGTTGGCCTCTACGCAGCCGGCAGGAAGCCGCCCCGCAGAGCGGGGCGGTCTTGCTGGATGCATGGAGGGATTCCGGGTTGGCCGTCCTGGCGTCAGCTCGGCATGACGACGCGGTCGGTCTTCGGATTCCGGGGCGGCGACGGGCGATCTTCAGCGCTGGGCTGTTCGGCTGCGTCGTGCGAAATGCACCGTGCCTCGTGGGGGAAGGCCGCGGTGGGGAATGTCGTGAACGGGGAGGGCAGGACAGTGGGCGTGTCGCGGTCGGAACGGCGGACGGCGCCGGATGTGCCGGTCTGGGCGGATGGGTTCATCGTTCAAAGCCTGCCTGTTGTTTTTGTAGGTCGTGGGCTTGCGGGTTACAGCCGTCCCGCTGGCTGCCTCGCGTCCAGAATCTGAACTGCGGGTCAGGTTTTGCGAATATAGCATCCTGTTTACAGGCTGTGTAACAAATCAAAATTGTGTACATAAAATCGGCCGTTTTGCCTGCGACCGATCGACTCGTCACATGCCTCCCGCGAACGCCCTGTAAAGCACGCGGCTAACGCCTGAAACGTAGGTTGGCGCGGAGCGCAGCGAGGCCCAATGGCGCGGAATCGAACCCCCTACGTGCCTTGTCGTTCCGTTCGAAGGCGGATGCCCATAAAAAAGCCCGCTTTGTAGGCGGGCTGGAAGTCCTGTCCTCACCGGGTCGGTGCATCCAGGTGGGAGCAAGGCTCAGTGGGCGGCGCAGTGTCGGCTGCGCTCCTTCTCGCCCAGGATGTTGAACAGGATGTTGAGCACCAGCGCGCTGACGGTGGCCATGGCGATGCCGCTGTGGGTGATGGGTTCCATCCAGTGGGGCAGGTGGGCGAAGAACTCGGGGCGCACCACCGGTGCCATGCCCATCCCCATGCTCACGGCCACCAGCAGCTGGTTGCGGCGGTCGGTGATGTCGGCCTCGTGGAGGATCTTGATGCCCGTGGCGGCGACCATGCCGAACATCGCCAGCCCTGCGCCGCCGAGCACGGCGGGCGGGATGGAGGCGACCAGGAAGGCGGCCTTGGGCAGCAGGCTGAGGGTGATCAGGAACAGGCCGGCGACGGCGGTGACGTAGCGGCTGCGCACGCCGGTCATCTGCACCAGGCCGATGTTCTGGGCGAAGGAGGAGTGAGTGAAGGTATTGAAGAAGCCGGCGAAGAAGGAGGCGCCGGCGTCGCACAGCAGGCCACGGCGCAGGGCCTTGGGGCAGACCTCTCGGCCGGTGATCTTGCCCAGGGCGAGGAACATGCCGGTGGACTCGACGAAGATGATCACCACCACCAGGCACATGGACAGCACGGGTGCCAGCTCGAACCTGGGCATGCCGAAGTGCAGCGGTGTGACCACCTGGAACCAGGGCGCCTGCTCCAGGCCCGTGAGGTCGACCATGCCCATGCCGCCGGAGACGATGTAGCCCACGGCCATGCCGATCAGTACCGAGACGTTGACCCAGAAGCCGCGCATGAAGCGGTTCACCAGCAGGATGATGCCCAGCACCAGGGCGGCCACCGCCAGGTATTCCAGGGCGCCGAACTGCACCGCCTTGCTGCCGCCGCCGGCCCAGTTCACCGCCACGGGGAAGAGCGTGAGGCCGATGGAGGTGATCACCGTGCCGGTGACCAGCGGTGGGAAGAAACGCACGATGCGCGCCATGAAGGGGGCCAGCAGCAGTCCGAAGAAGCCGGCGGCGATGGTAGCGCCGAAAATGCCCTGCAGGCCCACCCCGGGCATGCCGGCCATCACCACCATGCTGCCGACGGCGGCGAAGCTCGCGCCCATCATCACCGGCATGCGGATGCCCACCGGGCCGATGCCGATCGACTGCACCAGGGTGGCGATACCGGCCACCAGCAGGTCGGCGTTGATCAGGAAGGCGATCTCCTCGCGGGACAGGCCGGCCGCCTGGCCGACGATCAGCGGCACGGCCACGGCGCCGCCGTACATCAGCAGCACGTGCTGGATGCCGACGAGCAGGAGTTGCAGCAGAGGCAGGTGTTGATCGGCGGGCGGAATGGCGAGCTCGGGCTCGGTCAGCTTGGTCATGCAACACCTCTGGCGCTTTTGTTTTTGTTGAGCCTTATAGGCCGCAGCCGGCAAAGGCCGGCTGCGATCCTGGTATTCATGTTTCTGCCATCCAGGCCCAGCTGTGGGCGGTGGACGGGGGCACGCGGAACAAAGGGCAGGGCCTGATGCTGGACGTGCACCGGAACGCCTTGCCGGAAGACGGTAAAAAAAGCCTGCCTGGGGCAGGCTTGAAGTACGGGCCGCAGCTTGGGGATGCGGCCCGTCGTGGTCGAGATCAGTTGGTCTTGGCGCCCTGTGCGATCCAGGAACCGATCAGGTCACGCTCGGCCTGGGTCATCTGGGTGATGTTGCCCAGCGGCATGATCTGGGTAGCGACGGCCTGAGCCTGGATCTTCGGTGCCATGGCCTGGATCTGCTGCGGGGTGTCGAACATCACGCCGCCCGGGGCCGCGGTGAACATCGGGCTGGTGGGCTTGGCGGAATGGCAGACGGAGCAGCGCTCCTGGATCACGCTGTGGACCTTGTCGAAGTCCGCGGCGCCGGCGTTGGCCTGGGCGGTGGCGGGCTGGGCCGGTGCCTGGGCCTGCTCGGCGGGCTTGCTGCCTTCGGGGGTAGCTGCCGGGGACGCGGCCTCGGTCTGGGCCGGTGCGGTCGCCGGGGCGACGTTGGCGATGGGCGCGGTGGCGGCCTTGTAGTTCGGCGAGGTGACGAAGGCCAGGCAGATCATGCCCAGGGCGCCGGCCGGGAGGGTCCAGGCGAACTTGTTGCTCTCGTGACGGGTGTTGAAATAGTGGCGCACGAGGACGGCGATCACCGCGATCCCGGCCAGGATCAGCCAGTTGTACTGGCTGCCGTAGGTGCTCGGGAAGTGGTTGCTGATCATGATGAACAGCACCGGCAGGGTGAAATAGTTGTTGTGGCGCGAGCGCAGCAGGCCCTTGGCCGGCAGCGCCGGGTCCGGGGTGCGGTTCTCTTCGATCGCCTTAACCAGCGCACGCTGGGCCGGCATGATGATGCGGAACACGTTGCCGACCATGATGGTGCCGATCAGCGCGCCGACGTGGATGTAGGCACCGCGACCGCTGAACACCTGGGTGAAGCCCCAGGCCGCGCCGATCACCAGCACGAAGAGGATCAGGCCGAGCAGGGCGGGCTGCTTGCCCAGGGGCGAGTCGCACAGCAGGTCGTAGATGAACCAGCCGGCGATTAGCGAACCGACGCCGATGGCGATGGCCGCCGCCGGGGCGAGGTCGAGGCCGGGGGCGATCAGGTACAGGGTCGGGTTCAGGTAGAACACCACGGTCAGCAGGGCGACGCCCGACAGCCAGGTGAAATAGGCCTCCCATTTGAACCAGTGCAGGTTGTCCGGCATTTTCGGCGGGGCGAGCTTGTATTTCTCCAGGTGGTAGATGCCACCCCCGTGGATCGCCCACAGGTCACCGGCCAGCCCGTCGCGCGGGGCCTTGCGGTTGAGGTTGTTCTCCAGCCAGACGAAATAGAACGATGCGCCGATCCAGGCGATACCGGTGATCATGTGAACCCAGCGAATGCTCAGGTTCAGCCATTCGGTCAGATGTGCTTCCACAGTACGTACCTCTTTCCCGAACGATCGGCACGGCGATCGCTGGGCTTCTCTTATTAGTGGTGGGGGTCGAGGAAGAGCTGTTCGTCCTCGGTGAAGTAATGCTCGTCGCAGTTGTTGCCGGAACCACTGCGATCAACCACCAGGAAGTCATCCCGCTTTTCGATCGTCAGCACCGGGTGGTGCCAGACGCCGCGATGGTAATTAACGCCCTGCCTGCCATTGGTGAGGAAGGCACGGACCAGACCCGGTACAGGTGCATCGCCAACGGGCGCGACCACGACCAGAAAGGGGTTGCCGAGCAGCGGTATGAAGGCCTGGCTGCCCTGCGGATGTCGTTCAAGCATGCGGATGGGGCGGGGCATCTCCAGGGATTCGGCGCTGAAGATGCTGATGATCGCCTTGTCGTCCGGCTGGGCCGTTTCGACGGTGGCCAGCTTGTGGTAACGGCGGGTGGAGCCGTTGTTGATCATGAAGAACTCGCTGCCTTCGGTTTCGATGACGTCACCGAACGGGGCGAATGCTTCTTTGGTCAGGGGCTCGATCTTGAGAGTGCGCATGCTGTGCTTCTTGTCCTTGCTGTCGCCCCGCCACGGTGACGGGGGGGCCGGGAGTGGCCCGGCGTTATCTGGCCACCTTGCCGAACAGGCGCAGGCGACTGACGCCTCCGTCCGGGAATATGTTCAGGCGTACGTGGGTGACGGGGCCGAGGGCCCGGATCTGTTCGGTGTATTCGTGTTCGGCGTGCATCGAGAGCTTCTGGCTCGGCAGCAGCTCGCGCCAGAACAGGCTCTGGGTCTCGATCTGGCTGTCGGTGCCGCCTTTGACGAAGGCCGCCTGGATCGAGCAGCTGTCGGGGTAGTTGCCCTTGAAGTGCAGGGTGTCGACCACGATGCGCTCGATCTCACCGGGGTGGCCGAGGGCGACTATCACCCAGTCGTTGCCAGGCGTACGGCGGCGGGCGGTTTCCCAGCCGTCGCCCATGTTGATGCCACGGCCCGGGTTGAGGATGTTGCCCATGCGGCCGAAGTGCTCGTCGGAACAGGCCAGCGCGCGGCCGCCGTTGAGGGCGGCGGCGAGGTCGACCTGCTCGTTGTCGCCGACCGCGCTCCAGTCGCGATGGGGCACGCCGTATACGCGCAGGCGCGCCACACCACCATCGGGGTAGATGTTGAAGCGCAGGTGGGTGAAGGCCTGGTCGTTGTCGATCGCGTGGTAGTGGTGGCTGTCGCCCTTGAGCTCCACGGCGCCGAGCACGTCGCTCCACTGGGTGTTCTCGTCCGGGTCGCCGTTGGCCACGAAGCAGCCTTCGAGGGACGCGGACGGCGGGTAGTTGCCGGTGAAGAAGCTGGTGTCGATGTCCAGGCCCTTGATCGAGCCCGGTACACCCAGGCGGATCACGGCATGGTCGTAACCTTCGAAACGCTTGCGACGGGATTCCCAGCCGTCCATCCACTTGCCGTTGTCGTCGAACACGCCTTCCTTCCACACGGCCGCGGACGGCTGGAACAGGCGGTTGACGTCGGCGAACCAGTCGTCGGTGACCGAGAGGGCTCGGGTCCCGAGACGGGCGTCGGCGAGGTTGATGTACTTCTCGAAGGGTACTGCGTAGCTCTTCATCAGGGTCTGCCTTGGAACTGGGGCATCGGCGTGTCCGGCGTGCGTGCAGCCAGGGTCACATCTGCTGCAGGCGGAACAGCGCGATCCTGTTGATCTCGGCCAGGGCCCGGCTGAACTCGGCTTCGGGGGTGTTGTGGATGCGCTCCTCGAAGGCCGCCAGGATCTGGTGCCGATTGCTGCCCTTCACCGCCATGATGAACGGGAACCCGAACTTGGCCTTGTAGGCGTCGTTCAGCTCGGTGAAGCGTGCGAACTCTTCAGCCGTGCATTCGTGGATGCCGGCGCCGGCCTGTTCGCTGGTGCTGGCTTCGGTCAACTCGCCTCGGACGGCGGCCTTGCCCGCCAGGTCCGGGTGAGCGTTGATCAGGGCCAGCTGGGCGTCGTGGCTGGCGCTGAGGAGGATGTCGGACATGCGCTGGTGCAGGCCGTCGATCTGGTCGACGCTGGCATCCAGGCCGAGGTCGTAGGCTTTCTCGGCGACCCAGGGCGAGTGCTCGTAGATGTCGGCGAAGGCGCTGACGAAGGCCTCGCGGGACAGGCTGGACGGGGTGATCTTCTGGAAGCTGCTCATTGGGCGTTGCCTTGGAAAGGGTGGATGGTGTGCCAGTGGCGGGCGATGTCCACGCGGCGGGCGAACCAGACCTTGTCGTGGCTCTTCACGTATTCGATGAAGCGGGCCAGGGCGGCGAGGCGCGCGGGGCGGCCCAGCAGGCGGCAGTGCATGCCGATGGAGAGCATCTTCGGCGCGCCGGCTGCACCTTCGGCGTAGAGCACGTCGAAGGCGTCCTTCAGGTATTCGTAGAAGTCGTCGCCTTTGTTGAAGCCCTGCACCTGGGTGAAGCGCATGTCGTTGGTGTCGAGGGTGTAGGGGATCACCAGGTGCGGTTTCTCCACGGTGCTGGCCGGGTCCCAGTAGGGCAGGTCGTCGTCGTAGGTGTCGGAGTCGTAGAGGAAGCCGCCTTCCTCCATCACCAGGCGACGGGTGTTGGGGCCGGTACGGCCGGTGTACCAGCCCAGCGGGCGTTCGCCGGTCAGCTCGGTGAGGATGCGGATGGCCTCGAGCATGTGCTCGCGCTCCTGCTCCTCGCTCATGTACTGGTAGTCGATCCAGCGGTAGCCGTGGCTGCAGATCTCGTGGCCGGCCTCGACCATGGCGCGGATGGCGTCCGGGTGGCGCTGTGCGGCCATGGCGACGGCGAAGATGGTCAGCGGGATGTCGTGCTTCTTGAACAGGTTGAGCAGGCGCCAGACGCCGGCTCGGCTACCGTACTCGTAGAGGGATTCCATGCTCATGTTGCGCGCGCCCTGCAGGGGCTGCGCCGCGACCATCTCGGAGAGGAAGGCCTCGGATTCCTTGTCGCCGTGGAGGATGTTGCGCTCACCGCCTTCCTCGTAGTTGAGGACGAAGGAGAGGGCGATGCGTGCCTCGCCCGGCCAGTGCGGATGCGGGGGATTGCTGCCGTAGCCGATCAGGTCGCGGGGGTAGTCGAGGCTCACTACTGGATTCCTTCTTGTCTGTGGAGGGTTCGCGGAGCCGGGCTGCGCGAACGCGATGAGTGATTGTATACAAACGTCATCGAGTTTTGTAAATGAAATATTTGTCCAGGTCGACGTCCTGCAGGTTTGCAAAAAACTTGCCTGATTGGTCAGTTCTTTGCAATACAACCCTTGCTCTATGCCGGTCTGCATCAAAATGGTGCTGGCGAATCCAGCCGCCGTCGGGGCGATAAAAATTCTCGAATAATTGTGTACAATTTTTATGAATAATGTCTTATATTTGGCGCATCGCAGTTCCCGGAACGCCCCTTTTCAGGGCTTGGGCACTCCCGATGCACCGATTTCAACGAGAAGAGGAGGTGTGGCTGTCGCCGGTCGATGACCGCAGCGGGAGCCCGGAAAACAATGGGACGATTGACTACCCACGTACTGGATGCCGCCCACGGTTGCCCCGGCAGCGACATCAGCATCGAGCTCTACCGCGTCGAGAATGGCGGCCTGGAGCTGATCACCCGCACCACCACCAATGACGACGGCCGTTGCGACGCCCCCCTGCTGCAGGGCGATGACTACGCCACCGGCGTCTACCAGCTGCATTTCCACGCCGGCGACTACTACCGCAAGCGTGGCGTGAAGCTGCCCGAGCAGGCCTTCCTCGATGTGGTCGTGCTGCGTTTCGGCATCAGCGCCGAGCAGGACCACTACCACGTGCCGCTGCTGATCTCCCCCTACAGCTACTCCACCTATCGCGGCAGCTAGTAACCGTCTTACCCCCTGACTCATCAGCGAGTCCTTTTTCCCGGCCCGTTCACACTGCGGGCTTTTTTTTGCCTGCGACTCGGAAATTTCCTAACGGGTAAAGGAGCCTTG
Organism: Pseudomonas sp. 57B-090624; assembly: GCF_003234055.1. NCBI lineage: Bacteria > Pseudomonadati > Pseudomonadota > Gammaproteobacteria > Pseudomonadales > Pseudomonadaceae > Pseudomonas > Pseudomonas sp. 57B-090624. The sequence continues at coordinate 197 of NZ_QKRU01000015.1, read as the reverse complement.
ATTGGCTTCCATCGACTGTCCGGTCGGTTAGCATTTGCCGCCTTTCTCCAGCCCGCCCGATCTGACGAGTGGTTCGCATTTGGTCGGGAAAGGGCTTGAGCAAAGTCGCTGGCGCCATAAAAATGCCGCCCCGATGTCGATATGCCATTACTCCAAGGACGGTCGCAATGCGTCTGCAGTCTTTCGCTGCGGGCTTC
>NZ_QKRU01000160.1:0-3139 GCF_003234055.1 Pseudomonas sp. 57B-090624 | reverse complement strand
CCCCTACCCCAACACCGGGATGGCCAGTGACACCACCAATGGCACCCGCACGATCAAGATCACCGGCAAGGAGGCGATGCTCAAGAACAAGAGCTACTTCAAGACCAGTACCGGCGACGAGGCGGGCTGCGCACCGAAGAAAGGGGTCGTCACCAGCAAGATCAAAGGCAAGGTCTACTACACCGCCTGGTCGATGGACGTGAAGTTCGAGGGTGAGAACGTCGTCCGCCACATGGACCTGATGACGCACAACCACGCATCGATGCCCGGCAACACACCGACCTGGCCCTATCTCGACGAAATGGCAGTATCCAAGGAAGAAGGACCTTGCAAGGACGACATCAAGAAGGAGAAGGAGGCGTGCAAGGAGTTCACCCCGCACAAGGCGGACGGCCCCAGCCCCTGTCCTCCAGATGGCAAGCCCTCCACCAAGGATGAAGCCGATGCTTATGCGGACAAGACTGCGGCAAAGGAGTGCCTCAGGGCCCGTCGATGCCAATTGAGCCCTTATGCGCCTACCGGAAAACAGCCCGGCTGCTGCCCGGGACAAACCGGGCACCACGTCGTTGAGGCCGGCTCGTTCTACAACGTGGGGCGAGGCGGCTCGAACTCGACGGCCATTGAGGGGACCGCGAACTACAACGCCGACAAGGCCCCATGCATCTGCGTGGAGGGCTGCAATCAATATCACGGTACTCACGGGCTGATGCACACCTACCAGAGCACCGCCGCCCTCAACAGCGGCGCGACCACCCAGGCCTTGCCGCTTGAAGGTGGGAAGCAGACTTCCGTCGTCAGCCTCACCTACAAGCAGGCAAAAACCTTCGGTGTCGATGCAGTAGGCAAGAGCTTCCCGGAGTCCAAGTGCGAACCTGCCTGCCTTGAAGCGCAGCTGGACGCTTACCACAACAAACAGGGCATCGACGACTCGACCCAATGTCGTTCCATTGCCACCGGTTACAAGGGAGACGAAGCAGAGAAGGCAGCCAATGCGGCTGTCGTAGCCCGCTCGTCCCGCCTGGCCGCCGCATCCGCATCCGCACCAAGCGGCCGATAATTTCTCGGGAGAAATTGATGACTCTAGGACTCAACACCAGACACACCTACGTATCCGGCTGCGTGCGTTATCACGACCTCGCCTATACCGCATCGCAGGACGATGCCGTACCGGCCGAGGTGGAGCACAGCCACTTCCATGAGATCGATGGCAGCAACCTTGGTTACATCGGCGCAGTGACCTGGGCCACGGCCAGCATGGCGGTGAGCAAATTCCCCCATGAGCAAATGATCGCCATGTCGGCTCACGGTGAAGTGAAGCTATTCGGCAGTGGGAAACAGAGCGACGAGCAGATCACCACTCCCGATGGCTCTCCAGAAACACGGGGGCTGCTCAGAAAGCTGCGCACCATCGAGAACCGCACGTACGCTGTTGGCATGGGTCGCCAGGTGTATCGCCGCGAGAACGAAGATGACTGGCGTTGTCTCGACCAGACCATTCGACCTGCTGTCGGGGAGGTCAAGGGCTTCGAGTCCATCGACGGCTTCTCGTCTTCGGATATCTACGCGGTAGGTTGGGATGGCGAGATCTGGCATTTCGATGGACAGAAATGGGATCAGAAAAGCAGCCCGACCAACGTTGTGCTGACCAGTGTCCTCTGCGCTGGGGACGGCAACGTCTACATCGCAGCGCGTCAGGGTCTTCTGATCCGCGGCCGTGGCGACAGCTGGGAGAGCATCGAGCACGAAAGCATGGATGAGGACATCTGGGACCTCGCCTGGTATGGCGAGACACTCTATCTGTCGACCTACAGAGGCGTGTTCAAACTGGCCGGCGACAAGCTGGTTCCCGTCGATTTCGGCGCTGACAAGGCCTGGACCACCTACCACCTGAGCGCCGCCGATGGCGTGCTCTGGTCTTTCGGCAAGAAAGATGTCATGGCCTTCGACGGCCAGACCTGGACCCGGGTCGACTGATGATCCCCATCGTCCTCGACCAGCACGCCGAAGAGGCCGGCTTCCTCGCCGGCCTGCGCGACTATGCCGTGCGCGCGCCGCATTACGACCTCAAGCACCTGCGCACCCTGGATGGCCGCATCGAGGCGCACCTGGACGGGCTGCTGGTGGCCGGGCTCAAGGGGCTGGACCTGTTGCTCAAGGGGCTGCATCCGCTGGCCACCGGCGAGGTGTTCGCCGCCACCGCGCTGGCCTTCATGGCCGGCAACGGCCCGGCGCTGTCCACCCTGGCCGAGCACCTGCGCAAGGCGCCGGACGGCGAGCGGGCCTTCACCGCCGCCCTCGGCTGGCTGGAGTGGGAGAAGGTCGAGCCCTGGATCGAACGCCTGCTCTCATCCCAGGAACCGCTGTTCCGCCGCCTGGGCCTGGCCGCCTGCGGCATGCACCGGCGCGACCCGGGCCCGGCGCTGATCGCCGGGCTGTCCCACGCCGACCCCGGGGTGCTGGCCCGTGCCGCGCGCACCGCCGGCGAGCTGCGCCGGCGCGACCTGATGCAGACCATCCGCGCCCACCGCCTGCACGCCGACGAGGCGGTGCGCTTCTGGGCCAACTGGGCAACGGTGCAGATGGGTGACGAAGAGGCCCTGGGCCCGCTGCGCCTGCTGGCCGAACAACAAGGCGCGTTCCGCCTGCGGGCCCTCGACACCCTGCTCTGCTGGCAACCCCGCGAGGCCAGCATCGCCTGGTTGCGCGGGCTGATGCAGAGCCCCGAGCACCGGCGCCTGGTGATCCAGGCCACCGGCCTGTTCGGTGACCCGGTGACGGTGCCCTGGCTGATCCAGCAGATGGGCGACCTGCCCCATGCCCGTGTGGCCGGCGAAGCCTTCACCCTGATCACCGGAGCGGATCTGGCCGAGCTGGACCTGGAGCTGAAGGTGCACCCCGACTACGACGCCGGGCCCACGGACGACCCCGAGGACCCGAACGTGGAGATGGACCCGGATACCGACCTGGCCTGGCCGGACCCGGCGCGGGTGGAAGCCTGGTGGCAGGCCAACCAGGAACGTTTCAACCGTGGCAGCGGCTACCTGCTGGGCCAGCCCCTGAGCGAGGCGCGCTGCCTGGAGGTGCTGAAGACCGGCTACCAGCGCCAGCGCATCGCCGCCGCCTGCGCCCTCGACCGCTA
>NZ_QKRU01000159.1:0-3181 GCF_003234055.1 Pseudomonas sp. 57B-090624 | reverse complement strand
CAACGACTGCGTTCGGCCTCCTGGAGGGGCGTTGGCGGCTGCTCCAACTTTCTTCGTCCAGCGCATCACCACAGGTGCGCACAGGCTTTCGTAGGATGGTGTAGAGCGAAGCGAAACCCATGCGGTGGGGGGGCACGAACCCTTGGGCGCCCGGAAAGGGCTGTGCTTGAGCGCTTGCATTAAAACCACAACAGCTAACGCAGACAGAGCCAATTCATTCGCCCAACGGCGCATAGCGCCGCCCCTCCCGTGGGCGAATTCATTCGCGAAAATGCCCCGCGCCGTGCTCGGCATCCATGGCAAAATCCCCGCCCATGTCCCGCCCCCAATGCCCCCGCTGCCAACGACCCGCCAGCCATTGCCTGTGCCCGCTGATCCCCAGCCTGCCCAGCCGTACCCGCGTGCTCGTCCTGCAGCACCCGAGCGAGGTGGAGCATGCGCTGAACACCGCGCGGCTGGCGGCGCTGGGCCTGGAGAATGCCGAGCTGCGGGTGGGTGAGCATTTCCCTGAGCTGGCGGCCGAACTGGCCGATCCGCGCCATGACGCGCGGCTGCTGTTCCCGGGGGACGAGGCCGTGTCGCTGGCGGAGGTGGCCGGTAGCGCCGGCCGCCCGTTGCTGCTGGTGGTGCCCGACGGCACCTGGCGCAAGGCGCGCAAGCTGCTGCACAGCAACCCCGCCCTGGCGGCCTTGCCACGGGTGACGCTGCCGGCCGGGGGCCTCTCCCGCTACCGCCTGCGCAAGGCCCCGGCGCCCGGGGCATTGTCCACCGTCGAAGCCATCGCCCAGGCGCTGGACCTGCTGGAAGCACCGGCCAGCTTCGATGCCCTGCTCAAGCCCTTCGACGCGCTGATCGACGGCCAGATCGCCGCCATGGGCGAGGAGACCTTCCAGCGCAACCACGGCCAGCCTCAGGCCGGTTCCCCCTCGCGAGAGAAGCCGTAGGCGCGCTCCACCCGGGCGATGCGCACCTCGAAGGCGCTGTACCAATCCGCCCGGCCCCGGGCACGCGCCAGGCCGTGCTCGCCCTGGCGCTTCCAGGCGAGGATCGCCGCCTCGCTCTCCCAGTAGGACACCGTGATGCCCAGCCCATCCACGCCACGCGCCGACTCCACGCCTAGGAAGCCCGGCTGCTGGCGTGCCAGCTCGACCATGCGCTCGGCCGTATCGCCGTAGCCGTCATCCGTGGCGGTGCGTCGCGAGGTGAAGATCACCGCGTAGTAGGGCGCCGCCGGTGTCCGGGCGAACCCCTGCTCGCCGCCGCTCATTGCGCGCAGGCCTCGACGAAGGCCGCCACCAGCGGCGGCAGGCGCCCGGCCAGGGCCGCACGTTCCGGCTGGAACAGCGTGGCGACGAAGAAGGGGTGCCCCTCCAGCTCCACCGCGCGCACCTCGCCGGTAGCGTCCCGTGCGCCCACCCGCAATGGGCCGCCGAGCAACGCCGCCTCGAACTGCGGGTTGAGCCCGTAGCGGCAGCGGTAGCCCTCGAAGGCCAGCTGCGCGCCGTAGGCCCGGGCGATGCGCGATCCCGCCGCCAGGTGCACCGCGTCGATGGCCTCCACCAGCGGGCAGGCCAGTGGCGCGACCACCTGGCGGCCCGCGTCGGGTGCCGTCTCGCCGTGTTCGGCGTCGGTCCAGCCGAGCACGTTGCGCGCGTATTCCAGCAACGCGTGCTGGAAGCCGCCGCAGGTGCCGAGGAAGGGCACGCCGTGGCCCCGGGCATGTTCGATGGCGCGCAGTGCGCCCCCGGTGTCGCGGTAGGGGCTGCCCGGCACGCACCAGAAGCCGTCGAAGCGGGCGAGGGCGGCGGCGTCGACGCGGTCGGTGGCCAGCCAGGCGTGATCCAGGCCGATATCCAGCAGCGATGCGGCCAGCGACAGCGCTTCGGGAATCGCCTGGTGGGCGGTGATCGAAAGGTCCTGGTCGCCGATCAGGGCGAGGCGGATGCGGGAAGTGCGAGGGCGGGCCATGTCCGTTCCTTGTCTGCGGCGCGATATGCGCGGTGGCAGGCGGACTATATAGTTGCGCCTCGGCACTCAATATTGGCGAAAACACAATTGATCATTGCAGCTGCGCACTATCGCCTCGAGCACGGCGACCTCGCCCTGGTGCTCGCCCTGGTCCGTGGCGGCAGCCTGGCGCGCGCCGCCGAGCTGCTGCAGGTGGACGTCTCCACCGTGTTCCGCGCGGTGCGCAGGCTGGAGAAGGCCCTGGGCGAGGAACTGTTCGAGAAAAGCCGCGCCGGCTACCTGCCCGGCAGTACCGCGCTGCTCCTGGCGCAGCAGGCGGAGCAGGCCGAGCACGCCCTGGAGGCTGCACGGGTCGCGCTGGAGCAGGGGCGCGAGGTGCTCGCCGGCACGGTGCGCCTGACCTGCACCGACTCGGTGTTGCACGGGCTGCTGCTGCCGGCGCTGGCGCGCTTCATGCCCAGCTACCCGGCCCTGCACCTGGAACTGGCCACCTCCAACGACTTCGCCAACCTCAGCCGCCGCGACGCCGACATCGCCCTGCGCCTGACCACCGCGCCCCCGCAGCATCTGGTGGGGCGCTGCCTCGGTGCCGTGCCCTACGCCCTCTGCGCCAGCCCCGCCTACCTGCATGGGCGCGACCCGGCGGACCTGGCAGCCATGGCCTGGATCGCCCCGGACGAATTCCTGCCCAACCACCCCAGCGTGGTCTGGCGCCGCCAGCGCTACCCGGCGCTGGTGCCGGCCTATCGCTGCAACAGCATGCTCGCGGTCGCCCAGATGGCCCGGGCCGGCCTTGGCGTCGCGGCCTTGCCGCGTTTTCTCATCGAGGACGGGCTGCAACCGCTGGAGGCCGACCTGAGCCCGTGCGACACCGCCCTGTGGCTGCTGACCCGCCCGGACTGCCGCGCCCTGCGCTCGGTGGTGACGCTGTTCGACGAGCTGGGCCGCAGCATCCGGCTGGGACCTTGAAAGGGGTGTGCTCTCTTAGCTCCATAGGTAATTAACAAATGAAAATTGATTATTTATGGATATAAAAAGTGCGGTGATAGTCTCCTTCCCATCGAGTCACTCCAGCGCTCCCGAGGAGACATCCATGAGCCGCACCGCAGACGTCATCGACCTCAACAGCTACCGTGTACGCCGCCAGGCGCGCCGCATGGCCGAGCTGATGTGGAGCATGTACGCCCTGCGTTCCGGCTACGCGGCCCACCAG
>NZ_QKRU01000158.1:0-3282 GCF_003234055.1 Pseudomonas sp. 57B-090624 | reverse complement strand
CAAGCGCTTCGACTTCAAATGCCCCATCGAGGTGATGGGAGAGGTCATGCAAAATGCCATGGCGATGCGGCATGATGCTCCGGCTTCAATTCAATAACCGTGTTGCACTCAGCTCCTGCAACCGCCGTGTATAAAAAATTAATTCTTTCTTCCGAAAAACTGAAACCAATCACCAAGTACAAGTTAAGAAATTTAGTAGAACATTATCTTTCATCCTTTATCGCCTAAAAACATCTATTCGCCCTTGCTCTCCCCACCCCACCTCCCTATCCTTCGCCGGTCGCGGTAAATCCCGCGACCGGGTTTGACAGCCCGTTCCGATAGGCGCGATTGCGCCGCTAGGTGCATGCGAGAAACGGCGAACGTTTTTTGCAGGCACGTGCTCGCATGCAGGTTTAACTGCACTGCTCTATGGCAGATCGCGTGGGGAGACCCTCGGGTCTGCCGGGTCCTATCGCCGGTCTGTCAACCCCACGCGGTCTGCCACCCTTCGTTTGACAGCGAATGGCGGCAGCTCCTGAACTGACTGATAGGAGCTACACCATGCACGAAGCACTCACCCCGCTCTTCTTCCACCGCAACACCTATCCCCTGCGCGCCGTGATGATCGACAACCAGCCCTGGTTCGTCGCCGTGGATTTCGCGCGGATGATCGGTGCGCTGCGCCCCTATCGCCTGCCCCAGCGCATGGACCCGAACCAGAAGCGCTGGGTGCTGCTGGAGTACGCCACCGGGTTGCGCGAGGAGGTGGAGGTGATCAGCGATGCCGGGGCCTACAAGGCGTTGTACCGCTTCCGCCACCCGGAGCACCGCTGCATCGGCCAGTGGTTGAGCGAGGTGGTGCTGCCCACCCTGCACGACCGCCACCGCGACGCCGAGGCGGCGCCGCAGCGGGCCCTGATGCACTGGGCCAACCAGCAGGTGGGCGTGCTCAAGTGGCAGGGCGATATCTGGATCGCGCGGCGCGACCTGCCGGTGTTCCTGGCCATCCATGACGAGCCGGAACTGCGCGACCTGCCGAGCTGGAAGGGCTTGCAGCTCCTGTAGGTTGGGCTGAGGGACGAAGCCCAACGTGGCGGGGGTCGTGGTTGCGCCCTGCCCCCGCCTGTCGCGAATGAGTTCGCGCCTGCGAAGGCGCGATGCGGGCGGGCGATCAGATCCAGGCGTCGTTCTGCGCGGTGCGCTCGCCGCCCTCCTCGCCGGTGTTGAGCACGCCACGGGGCTCGATGAGCATCATCTTCACTTCGCCTTCGGCATAGGGTTTGTGCTCGACGCCCTTGGGCACGACGTAGAGCTCGCCCGGGCCGAGGAGGACGGCGCCGTCGCGCAGGTCGATGCGCAGCTGGCCTTCGAGCACCAGGAAGGCTTCGTCGGTGTCGGCGTGGGCATGCCAGATGAAGTCGCCCTCGATGCGCACGACCTTGAACTGGTAGTCGTTCATCTCGGCGACGACCTTGGGGTTCCACCGCTCGCTGAACAGCGAGGTCTTCTGCAACAGGTTGATGCTCTGGTGGTTGGGCTGAACGGCCATGGTGCGGCTCCGGGCTGGGGATTGAGCCGCGAGAATAGCGAGGCCCGCCGTAGCGCTCTTGTACGATCCTGCAGCTTCAGCGGCCGTGCATGCGTAGCCAGCGCGACGGCGGCAGGCCGTAGCACTGGGTGAAGTGGCGGGTCATGTGGCTCTGGTCGAAGAAGCCGGCGGCCAGGGCGGCGTCGGCGAGGCTGAAGCCGTCGAGCAGCATGCGCCGGCAGCGGTCGAGGCGGCGCAGGGTGAGGTAGCGGTAAGGGCTGGTGCCGTAGAGCGCGCGGAAATCGCGGGACAGGCTCCAGCGTTCGCGGCCGCTGGCGCGCTCCAGCTCCTCCAGGCTGAGGTTGCTGCCGAGGTGGCTGTGGATGTAGTCCCGGGCGCGCTCGGCCGAGGCGAAGTCGAAGGCGCGGCGCCCTCGCCGCCTGCCGCCCACGGCCTGCAGCGCCTGGGCCAGGTCGTAGAGGGCGTCCTGCTCTTCCAGCGCCTGCAGCGGGTGGTCGATGGCCTGCATGAAGGTTTCGGTCGCCCGGCGCAGGCGCGGGTCATCGGAGAGGCCACCGGGCACGAAGGGCAGCGGCCGACCGCCAAGCACCTGCTGGATCAGCACCGGCTCGACGTAGACCATCCGGTAGTGGAAGCCGGCCTCGGTGCCGGCCATGCCGTCGTGGAGCTCGTCGGGGTGCAGCACCAGGGTGCCGCCGGGCAGGCTGTGGCGCAGGCTCTTCTGGTAGCTGAAGCTCTGCACCCCGGACAGGGTGCGGCCGATGGCGTAGGTGTCGTGGCGGTGCGGGTCGTAGCCGTGGCCGCCGAAGTAGGCCTCGATGCGTTCGATCCGCGCCGGGTGGTCGCTGCGCCGCACCCAGTCCCGCGTGCCGGGCAGCTCGGTCATCCGGCGCGCTTCCGGGGCTTGGCCGGGCGCTCGGTATTGAGCGCCACGGCGGCGAGGAACAGCGCCTGCAAGGCGGCCTCGTCGATGCCCTCGCCCGGGTGGATGTCGATGGCGCGGCGCGTGTTGCCTTCCAGGCTGGCGTTGAACAGCCCGGCCGGGTCGGCCAGCGCGGCGCCCTTGGCGAAGGTGAGCCTGACCGCGTTCTTGTAGGTTTCCCCGGTGCAGACGATGCCGGCGTGGGACCACACGGGCACGCCGCGCCACTTCCACTCCTCGACCACCTCCGGATCGGCGGCGCGGATCAGCTCGCGCACCCTGGCCAGGGTTTCGCCGCGCCAGTCGGCGAGCTCGGCGATGCGGGCGTCGATCAGGCGGGAGGCGTCGACGGCGCCCTCTTCCACCTTGCTGCTGTCCTTGCCCATCGGGTTGCCTCCATTGCGTCGAGGGTTGATGCCAGGGGGCCGATTGAATACCAGCCAGCGTCAGCGCGCCATAGGTACATGAAGGTGGCGAACGGGGTGGACCGCGCTTCATCGGTCCACCATTCGGGCTCGCCGGTCACTCCGCTGGTGGATGAAAAGAGCGCCATCCACCCTACGCGGCGAGGCCCTGTTGTCGGTTCGGAGGCTTCGCGCTCGCAGGGGTGACAGTGCATGAAGGTGGTGAACCGGGCGTAGGGTGGACCGCGCTTCATCGGTCCACCATTCGGGCTCGCCGGTCACTCCGCTGGGGGATGGAAAGAGCGCCATCCACCCTTGTATCTCGACTAATACCTCCACAGGGGTAATAGTCCCCGACTGATCATCGGGGGAGGGGCTGGAAGTCGTATCCACCCTTAGGCCGCGAGCCTGCAACGTAGATAGTG
>NZ_QKRU01000157.1:0-3369 GCF_003234055.1 Pseudomonas sp. 57B-090624 | reverse complement strand
CCGCCTTGGTGGACAGGGCCAGCGTGCTGATGCCGTCTTTCTCGTCGACGCCGGACGACAGAATGTCGTTGAGGGCGGAGGCTGACTCCGCCGCATCCTTGCCCATGTTGACGCTGAGCTGCCGCACCTCCTGGGACAACTGGGCGAACCGCTCGCGGCTCAGGTCGGTAATGGAATCCACGGCCGCCATCTGCTGGCCGAATTTCGCATAGAAGCCCAGGACATTGCCGCCGCCATACACAAGCGCGCCCATGGATGCGGCGGCAACCCCGGCCTGCACTCGGACTTCTCCCAGCGACTTTGCCCAGCCATTGGTGCCGGTCTTCAGCTCGGCGACACGCTCGCGCAGGCGAACCTTGGCCTGTAGCAATTCGCCCGTGGTCAGGGTGCCGCTGTTGCGCAGGAGCTGATACTGCTGGGTAAGCCCGTTGATTTCCTGGCGGATGTCGGCGTGGGGGCGCACGTTGAGAGCGGCACGGGCCCCGGCGATGCGTTCGGCCTGGGCCGACGCCCGGCCCTGGGTGGCATCCAGCTCGGCCGCCAGGCGTTTCTGCTCAGCGGCCAGGCGGGTGGTGTCGACCCCGGCACTGCGCAGGGCCTGGCTCAGCTCGGCCAGCTCCAGGCGCTGCCCGGCGATGCTGCGTTGCAAGACGTCGGCTTGCTGGCTGGCGGCGCGGTAGGCCTGGATTTGCGCCCGCGTGGGGCGTTCCGCCGCCAGCATCTCGCTGGCCAGATCGGATAGATGGCGGCGCGTCGCATTGAGCTGGCGCTCGTTGTCGACTAGGCTAGCCTCCAGCTCTTGCAGGGAAGCGATGCGCCCAAGTGGTTGGCGCAGCTGATTGATCAGTGCTTTGTAGCCTGCCTGGAACTGCTGCAACGTGTTGCGGCCCTGGCTGGCATCAACGGATATTGAGAGGCGAACATCGGTCATGAAGATTTACCAAATTGCTATCGTCCTAACGCTCGTTACGCTGCTTGTCCCCAAGCTCGGGGGCACAATCTTCGGCGCGCTTGTCGTTGCGGTAGTCCTTCTGGGGGTGTTTGCTATTGCGGCGGGTCTTCCGGGGTTGCGGTCGAATAAGCCCCGCCAGTAACTCCCTAGCCCCGCCCCCTCTCGGCCTTCTCGGCCGCCTCTATCGCCTCATCCAGCGCCGCCTGCCACGTCCCCCACGGATACGCCCACAAACCGGTGTGTCCGTGGCGGATTAGGCAGGCAGCGTTTCGTTCAAGCTGCCAGAGAGCTTCGCCAGCAGTTGGCGCCCTGCCTCGCCGACGCGCGCTCGTAGGTCGAAAAAATCCGGGTTCACTGCCTTGCAGTCCTCCCCCAGTTCGCGCAGCTCGCTGGGCGTCATGCCGCCCAGTTGTTCGGCCGTGGCGTTGGTCATGCGCTCCAGGTCGTCGAGGGTGAAGTCGGGCAGCAGGCTGTCGCGCACCAGATCAGGCTCCACGGTTCTGGCCTCCATGCTCTTCAGCCAATCGCGGATTTCTTCAACGGTCAGCTCGCGGCACTGGATGCCGAGGCCGCCGGCCTTGCTGGTCTTGGTCATTGCCATGTCATGGGCTCCAGGCGCCAGGCCTGCGCGGCCCGGCGGGTTGTGAGTGGGAGGGTTACAGCAGGTCGGCGCGGTAGAAGGGCGACTCACCAACGGGGCGCGACACATCCGCCAGAGCCTCGCCCTTGGAAAGCAGCTTCCCGGGGTTCTGATCGTCGATAAGCGCCAGCTCCTCGGCCGGCGGCGCTTTCCAACGCCAGAGCGTCACCACCACCGGTCGGCCGCTGTCGGCTTCGTTGAGGCCGTCAAATACGATTTCGTATTCCGCGCCAGGCTCGATCAATGCTTCCAGGCGTGTGGCTGCCGTCGAGGTGTAGGCCAGCAAAGCGGGGGTGGGCGTGGTAATCACGGCACTCCCTTTTTTGACTCGGATGCCTGCGGCCGAGACCTCAACCTCGCTCAGAGGGATGGGGCTGGAGTCGGTTTTCTTGGTGATGACCAGGCTCTTGGCGCCAGGGAACTCGGTACGGGCGAGACTGCCCGGAATGAGCATGACCTCTTCGCCGCTGACGGTTTCCTCATCCAGCTTGACCAGGCTGCCCTGGGTCACCATGGCGAGGTTTTCCTCGTACCATTCCTGCATTTGGATCGCCAGGTCCACGCCTTCCAGGTTGTCCTGCCGCGCGAGGTTGCCACCGCCCGGGCGGCGGTGTTGTTTCCAGGTGGTCGAGTTGCTGCGGTGGGTGATCTTCAGTTGCTCACAATCGCCCAGGTCGCGCATCGGCGCGTTCGGGATATCGAGGCGGCGAGCACTTACAACGCCTACGCCTTTGTAGACCTTCACGTTTGCCATGGCTTACTTGCCCCCCTTGACGATCTCGCCGGCCTTCAGCGAGACGATGGCCTGTGCATCGCTTTCGGAAACGGAAATGACCGTGTCCTTGGCGTGCTTGGTGCCCGCGTGCCGGTGTCCCTGCTCGCGGGTGATCTTGACTTTGACTTGCGGTTTCTCCGCCACGGAGGCGGCTTCTTCGGTTTGCATGTAGTCCTCCTAGCGGACTCGTGGGTGTTGGAATTGAACCGGCCAGGTGATGACCCAGGCGGCGGTGCCCTTCTGATCCAGGGCGGCGTGGTAGAGGTTGGCGGCCCGGATGTCCTTGGCGTTGATGCTGTCCTGCAGCGCCAGGCCCAACGTGCTGCCGGGCGCTGCTGCTTGAATCGGCGTCAGCACCTGCAGCACGTTGAGCGCGCGGGAGCCGACTTTGCCGAGGTCGCCAGCCAGCGCGACCAGGACCACATGGGCGGAGCAGACCAGGTCGCCGCGCCCGGTCACTTCGAACTTCAGGCCCTCCAGGGCGACGCGACAGGCGCGCGTGCTGGTGGCGTACTTCTCCAGGTCGGCGACGCTGAAACGGCCGCCGTGCAGCTTCACTTCCACCTTGAGCTGGGCCGCTTCGAACTGGGCGTTGACCCAGGTCTCGACGCCGGCCAGCACGGCGGTGGGGGTGAGTTCAGCCATTTGTCATTGCCTCCAGGTAGTCTTCGGTGATGCCGACCAGGTCTTCGAAGTCCTGGCCCTCGACGCCCAGGAACTCACGCTGTGGAATCCCACGGTCCGGGTCGCCGAAGTTGTGGGTGGCGGCATAGATGAGCGGGCTACCGACCAACACGCTGTCGCCCTGCACCTGATAGCTGATGCTGTTCAGCAGCGGCCCCATGCTCTGCAGCAAGCTTTGCCCGCTGTGGCGCGTCTCTGCGTAGGCCTCCGACCAGCCTTGCCAGGGCTCGCCCGACGGGCTGGTCTTGTCGCTCTGGATGCGGCGCCGGGTCTGTGACTCGACTTCAGCACCCAGCCCTTCCAGGAGCGGTTCCACGT
>NZ_QKRU01000156.1:0-3433 GCF_003234055.1 Pseudomonas sp. 57B-090624 | reverse complement strand
CCCGCGCCCTGGCGCTGGTACCGGCGCTGATCGGCGTGGTCTGGCTGGGGGAGGGTGCGGTGGGAAAGCTGCTGGTGCTGAGCCAGGTGGTACTGAGCCTGCAACTACCCTTCGCCCTGTGGCCGTTGATCCGCTTCACCAGCGACCGCCGGCTGATGGGGCCCTTCGCCAACAGCCGCCTGGTGGCGAGCATCGCCTGGAGCCTGCTCGGGCTGATCTCCCTGGCCAACCTGACGTTGCTGTATTTCTGGATGGCCTGACCGGCGGGCCGGCGTGTTTCAGGGGCTGGAGTCGACTGCCATGGGGCAGCCGCCCAGGGCCTGCAACTCGTCCAGGGGCACGCCGGCCTGGACGAAGGATTCGCAGCCTGCCGGCAGCACCGGCACCGTCGTCGCGGGTTCGACGTCGACGGCGCGGATGGCCGTTGCCGGGGCCCGGAGTGCGAGCCCCTGGATGACCAGCTCGCCCACCTGGCCGCCGCGCCGCAGCAGCAGGCGATCCCGCTCCACGGCCAGCACCTCGGTGCCATCGGGCAGCCGGGCGCCGGCCTGCACGCTGAGCAGCCTGCCGTCGTCGAGGCTGAGCGAGGCCAGGCCCTGGCCGTCGCCCCGGCTGAAGACGCTGTACAGGCGCCAGCCGTCGAGGCCCGTCAGCGGGCGGGGCGCAGGGTAGGGCTTGAGCGACAGGGTGGCAGGCTCGGCGAGCAGCGCCTTTGGCAATTGCACCGCCGAGACGGGCGCGCTCAGCAGCAGGGCCGCCAGCAGCACTCGGCTGCGGCGGCCGCCACGGGTGGCTACGCTAGGGCGCGGTGCGGCTGGCGCGCTGGTCGGCATAGGCCATGAACAGGTTCAGGTTGCGGCTCTGCAGCAGCGGGAACAGCCCGTTGTCGTTGAGCGTCGGCCCGTACCACTTCTGGTTGCCACCCCCGGTGCAGCCATAGGTGATCAGCTTGCCGCGCCCGTCGGTGAGGTAGCCCCCGGAAAGGTCCATGCAGCGGCTGCCGTACTTCAGTTGCGGCAGGGCGGAGAAATCCCAGGCCTGGGCGTCGACCTGGCTGTCGCAGGTGCTGAGGCCGATGTCGCCGTTGGCGGTCAGGCACTGCGTCGGCTGGGCCGCGCTATGGATGCGGCCACCGGCATCGACCCGCCATTGCTCGTCGATCGCCCCGGTGCACTGGGCCTTGGCGGCGACGTAGGGCTTCCAGGCGCCATCGACCTGTTCGATGCGCACGCAGTTGCCGTTGCTCATGGTCAGCGGCTGGGCCGGCGGCAGCAGCGGAGTGGCGTCGAGTTGCAGGGTGGCCAGCAGGGTGTCGAGCGCCTTGGCGGCCTCGGCGTCGCTGGCCAGGCGGCTGCCGTAGGCATCCAGCCAGCGGTTCAGGCGCTGGGCCTTCGCCTGCTGCGTGTTGAGGCGCTGCAGCACCTGCTGGGCCGTACCGGAGAGCCCGTCGGGGCGGTCGCTGTAGCTGTCGAAGAGCACGCGCGCCTCGCCCTTGAGGGTCGGCACCGCCTGCCCGGCGAGGGCGGCGAGGGCACTGTCCAGCTTCGGCAGTTCCACCTCGCGCAGCGCGTCGAAGCGTGCGTCACGACCGACGATGACGGCGGGCGCCATCGCCGGCAGCCCCTGGGGAATGATCAGGCTGGCCAGCTCGGTGGTGGCGGCGCCGGCCGTGTCGCGGCATTGCAGGGCCGCCGCGACGGGCCGTTCGGCCTGGGCCAGGTTGACGTGCAGCTTGTTGGCGTTGCTGCCCAGGCGCGTGGGGGCGACGGCGATGCGCTGGGTCCTGTCGTTGGCGAAGCTGACCTCCAGCCAGCATTGCCGGCTGGTGGCGGCGGCATCGGGCGGCGGCAGGTCGTAGACCTGGCCCCAGTTGCCGCGCAGGGCCGGGTAGAGCACGGCGGCGCCGGTCTCCGGGTCGTAGCCGCCGAGCAGGGTGATGACCGGGACGCCGAACAGGCGCGGCTTGCGGTAGTTGCCGTCGGCGCTGTCGTACCAGACGTTGCTGGACTTGGGCGTCTTCGGCTGGACCACCTCCATCTTGCGGCTGGTGGTGTCCCACTTGCGGTAGCCGGTGGGGGAGTCGGGGGCCCAGACGGCGCGGTTCAGCGCCGGCTGGATCTTCTGCCGCGTGCTGTAGCCGGTGTAGTGGGTGTAGCGCGACAGGCCGCTGGCGAAGTTGCCGCCGGCCATGGCGTCGGTGGCGAAGCTGTAGGCATCGGCATAGATCGGCATGCCGTTGAGGCCGCCGGTCTTGGCGCGGGTCCAGTGCAGGTTGGCGCGCATGCGCTTGCGGTAGGCGATGTAGCCCCAGCCGCTGTCGTGGTGATGCCCGGACCAGAAGTAGTTGTCGCCGCTCTGCCCCGGGTAGTGGCCCAGGCCGTAGTGGTGGCCGATCTCGTGGCTGAATTCGTTCCCCACCGAGTCGATCAGGGTGAGGATGCCGTTGCCGCCGCTGAGGCCATGGTTGACGGTGCCGTTGCTGTAGAGGCCACGGGCGTGGTGGATGACCGCCGAGTTGGTCAGCTGCGGTTGCTCCTGGCTGGCCATGCCGGCGCTGGTGATGCCCCAGTTGGCCAGGTTGATGCCGGTGCTGAAGGTGGACTTGGCGGTGTTCTCGCGCATGTCGCCGCTGTAGACGTCGCCGGTGGTGGCGCTGACCTGGCCGAGGTCGGCGTCGTAGATCGTGCCGTTGGCCACCATCACCTTGCGCAGCAGCACGTCCTCGTACTGGCTGGCCACCATGCGGGCGATGGGCACGGTCTGGAAATAGTCGGTGGCGGCCTGGGCCGGCTGGCTGTTGAACCAGTGCTGGCCGCCCGGGACCTCGGGGGTCAGCATGCCGATGCGGATGGCCTGGACCAGCAGCTCGGCGGGCGGGGCGAAGTCGAAGGCTTCGGCGGCGCGCTGGCCGCTGCGGCCCCGGTCGTCGCTGAGCTGCAGGCTCATGCCGGGCACCACCCAGTCCCAGGGCAGCACGGCGGACCAGGCGCGGCGCGAATACACCACGTCGGGGCGTGCGTCGCTGCCGGTGCGGTCGGCACGGTAGAGCTCGTCGGGGTGGCGCAGGGCGAGCTCGCCCTTGAGGGCGCCGTCCACCAGCACCTGCACGCGCAGGGATGTGGGCAGGGGCTGGTCCGGGTCGGGGGTGACCAGCAGCAGGGCTTCGCGCTCGCTGGTCAGGCGCGGCATGTTCTTCGCTTCGTTGCCCTGCGGGTCCACCGAGTGGCTCTGCACGAACTGCAGCATGGCCGCGAGGGTGCCGCTGAGGTCGTTGCGCACCGGGCGCGGCTGGCCGTCGGCGGTCTGGTCGTAGAAGCCCAGGGCGTTCACTTCGTCGACCACCGCGGCATCCGGCTCGGGGAAGCGCTCGCCCGGCGGGGTCACCGGCGGTTCGGTGGGCGGGGTCACCGGCGGCGTGACCGGTATCTCGGGG
>NZ_QKRU01000155.1:0-3648 GCF_003234055.1 Pseudomonas sp. 57B-090624 | reverse complement strand
ACGCCATGCCGCGCAGCGCGCCGCCGCCCCCCCCGGCCAAGGCCGCGCCGGCAGCGGCTCCGGCCGAACCTTCGGCACGCCCCACCGGCTACGCCACCACCGACCGCGTGGTCGCCCTGGGCACCTCCACCGGCGGCACCCAGGCCCTGGAGGTGGTGCTGCGCCAGCTGCCGGTGGATTGCCCCGGCATCGTCATCGTCCAGCACATGCCGGAGAAGTTCACCGCCGCCTTCGCCCAGCGCCTGAACAGCGTGTGCGAGATCGATGTGCGCGAGGCCCGGCACATGGACCGCGTGCGCCCGGGGCTGGCCCTGGTCGCCCCCGGCGGGCACCACATGCAGCTCAAGCGCAGCGGCGCACAGTACTTCGTCGAGGTGCTCGACGGCCCCCACGTCAACCGCCACAAGCCCTCGGTGGACGTGCTGTTCCGCTCCGTCGCCCGCCACGCCGGGCACAACGCCCTGGGCGTGATCATGACCGGCATGGGCGACGACGGCGCCCGCGGCCTGCTGGCCATGCGCGAGGCCGGCGCACGCACCGTGGCCCAGGACGAGGCCAGCTGCGTGGTCTTCGGCATGCCCAAGGAAGCCCTGCGCATGGGGGCGGCGCAGAGCACCGAGCCCCTGGCCAAACTGTCGGAGGTGATCGTCCGCTACGCGCGCGGCTCGGCGCCCGACAAGAACGCGGAGGCCGCAAGATAGAGGCGTTCCAGGCGAAAAACGGGTCATTTTGATACTGGCCCGGTGCTACCGTCCGTCCGGTAAGCCCGGGCGAACCTTCGTGTCGGATGCTACTCCGTACCTGTAGGCCTGCTCTTTTTCAGGGCGGCCTGCACTTGGAGAAATGCATGAACGACGCGTTGCGCAAGGAGCGCCCATGACCTGTCGCCTGTTGCTGGCCGACGACCACGCACTCATCCGTGTCGGCGTCCGAGCCATGGTCAACGATCTGGAGGGTTACGAAGTAGTCGGAGAAGCGGAGGACGGCGAGGAAGCCGTCGTGATGGCCGAGCGCCTGAAGCCGGACATCATCCTCCTCGATATCTCCATGCACGGCGTGGACGGCCTGGAGGCCCTGCAACGCCTGGGTACGCGCGTGCCCGAGGCCCGCGTGCTGATGCTCTCGATGCACACCGACGCCGACGTGGTGCTCTCCGCCCTGGAGAAAGGCGCCTACGGCTACCTGCTCAAGGACGCCGCCATGGTCGAGCTCGCCCTCGCCCTCAAGGCCGTCGACCGGGGCCAGCGCTACCTCAGTTCCGCCATCGCCCAACCGGTGATCGACCAGGCCCTGGCCCGCCAGCACGGCGGCGACGATCCCGGGCTCACCCAGCGCCAGGTGGAAATCCTGCGCCTGATCAGCCGGGGCGCCTCGACCCGCTCCATCGCCGACGGCCTCGGCCTCAGCGTGAAGACGGTGGAGGCCCACCGCGCCCAGATCATGAAGCGCCTGGACATCCACGACGTTCCCGGGCTGGTCCTCTACGCGGTGCGCAAGGGCATCATCAGCCCGGACGATTGAGGCGGCGGGCGAGTCAGGAGTCGGAACGCACCTGCTCGACGGGCCCGCTCACCGCCACCTCCTCATCCGCCTGCGCGCCGAAGGTGGCCCGCAACCAGCGCCCCACCTGACACGCCGCCAGGGTCCGGGTGCTGCAGGCGCCGCTGGCCAGCGCCTGGCGCAAGCCGTCGATATCGGCGCCCTCGACATAGGCGATCGCGTCATCCATCAACCGCGCGTCGCCGAAGCCACCGGCCTTCATCTCCGCCAACGCATCGGCACGGCTCCAGCCCTGCACCACGGTGCGGTACATGGCCGCCATCAGCCCGGTGCGGTCGCGGCCGTGCTTGCAGTGCATGAGCACCGGCCCCTGCGCCTCGGCTCGCTGCAGCACACGGAGCACACGCAGCACGTCCACGTCGTCGACCCGGTCGGCGTGCAGCGGGATGCTCACCCGTTGTACCTGGGCATCGCCCAGCCAGTCGGCATCGTCCTCCTTGATGAAGCTCACCACCGTGCGCACCCCCAGGCGCTGCAGTTGCGGCAGGTCGCCGGAATCCGGCAGCGCGCTGCGGTACAGCTGTGGGGTCATGCGGTAGAGGTTGAAACCACGGTCCACCGGCACCGCCCAGTCCTGCCGTGACAGCAGCGCTCCCGGCTCCGGCACCTGGGTGTTGCCCTGGGCCAGCGGCACGCACAGCGAAGCGACGGCCAGCAGGCCGGCGAAGAACAGCGAGATACGGGGTCCGGGCGTCATGGCGCGCTCCTGCAAGGTTCGCCACTACCCTCGCGCACCGCCCGTAAAGGCCAGATCAAGAAGACGTGAAAAATTTGTCGGCCGCCCCACCGGTGCAATCGCCTGCAAGGGCGACCGCAGGGGCGATTTCATGGGCTCTGCCTGCGCGGGCGCTCGTGAACGTGACGCGAAGCTTCAAGCAGGGTGTATTCCGGGGCATTCCTGCCCCCCTGTCGCGCCCACCGCATGGTTTTCGCTTCGCTCTACGCCATCCTGCGAAGCCGCCAGCCGCGGTCGTGATGCGCACATCAATGTGAAGTATCGAGCACCGACGATGAAGCGAGGGAACCCGACGCAGTCGGGCCGTATGCAGGGGCGAGCCCTTTTGGTTACTTTTCTGTGGTTCGGCATCCCGACGCTTGAGAAAAGTGACTCGCCCGGGGGACGAAACCAGAACCACCAGCAAAACTCGCTAATCGGCTTGGCCAAAACCTTGATGCAGCGAAACCCGCCGGCCCTGTGCAACGGCCAATTCGGCGGATGTCCGACAATCGCCACACCACGCCGGGCCAAGCTGTTCTAGAATCAGCCTCGAATCACGCTGCAGTCCCGCCCATGGATATCCAGAGCCGCACCCTTCTCCTGCGTTCCCTCCTCGCCCAGCTCAGCGAGGACGACCCCCGTGATGCCAGCACCCTGGAAGGCGACCCGGCACGGGTGATGATCGGCCTGCGCGATCTCCAGGAACTCGGCCTGATCAGCGGCCAGCTGCAGCGCAGCGAGCAGAGCGACGGCCAGGGCCCGCTGCTGGCCAGCGCCACGGGCATCACCCTCACCCGCCGCGGCGCGGCCTTCAAGGCCGAGCCCTGAGCCCCGCGCGCATCAGTTCGCCGAGGACAGCTCGGTGCCCTGGCTGACGCTCATCGACGCGTAGGGCCGGTTGTCGAACTGGTGGTACTTCTCCAGCCAGGCGGCATAGGCCTGGCCATCCCCCGCATAGCGACCCGAGCTGGAGTAGCGCGGCGCATCCCCTTCCACCAGGCGGCGCTCGATCATCGCCGGATAGGCCGGGTGCTTGCGGGTGGTGAAGAGATAGACCGAGCCGTCGCGCTCGTTCTTGATGATGGTCACCTGGTCCGACGACGAATAACGGACTTCCGGCAACGCCAGCGCCTCATCGAACGCCGCCTGCCACTGCTGCACGCTGATGGGCTCGGGGAGCGGCTGCACCGCCGGCTGTTCGTTGGCCTGGGAATCGCCCGCGCCGAACAGGCCGAGCAGCATTGCGAATAACTGGTTCATGGTCTTGCTCACCGGGAATGGGAGTCCCAGAGGTTCAGAGGGACGTTGGCGGGGTCGGTTCAGGAAATTTTCGGGGGCTCGGCGCAGGGGGCGCTCGGCAGTCCGCTGGG
>NZ_QKRU01000154.1:0-3657 GCF_003234055.1 Pseudomonas sp. 57B-090624 | reverse complement strand
CGAGATCCGTTGACCGGTGAAGATCGCGACGTCCAGCTCGGCAGCCCGCGACGCCTGCAGGTCATCTATGACGTGAACCTGCGGACCGCCCAAGCGGCTGGCCAATGGGACCGAATCCAGCGCACCAGGGCAACGCATCCTTACTTGCTGTACCAGCTAGGGCCGAGCCGCGAGCACCGGCCAGAACATCGAGGCTGGTCGGGCATGCTGCTGCGCGCAGATGATCCGTGGTGGCAGACCCATTACCCGCCCAACGGCTGGGGCTGCAAATGCCACGTGCGCCAGGTCAGCCGCCGTGAGGCTGAGCGACTGCTCGCCACCGGCCGTTACCTGAACGCTGCGCCAGACCTTGGGACGGTGGAGTACGTGAACCGGCGAACTGGCGAGGTGGCAAACGTGCCTCGGGGGATTGATCCAGGGTGGGACTACAACCCCGGTGCAGTCTCCAGGCTGGCACGGGCGCAGCAGCTCCTGGAGCAGAAGGAAGCCGCCGCCAAGGGCAGCGAATGACCCCCGCGCAAAAACGCCCAGGAAGGCCCTTACAGGGCCCCTGGGTGCGGCAAGGGTATGGCCGAGCAGGGAAAACGATTTCTAACGCCCGTCTAACGCGTTCTAGGCTGGTGCACATCTGCCGCTTCGGTTGCATTTCGCCGACCAGCAACCGGCAACTACTGACATCCGTCAGCTAATACCGCCTGCCCTCGGCCGCCGAACATGGCGGCATGAACACACAACGCCACCTCAAAACTGAATACGCCGCCCTCTGCTCTGAGCTGGGGGCCGGCGTCCCCGAATGGGTCGAGGTCTTACCGCCTGGTCCCGACGTCGTCGGCCGTGATGGTCGCCGCTGGTCCTATGACGCTGCCGGCGTCCTGCGCCGCACCCTGGCGCATAGCCAAGGCGCTCAACTGCCGTTCGACTACTTCCATGCAACTGAGCTGCAGGCGCCGAAAGGAAACGATGCGCCAGCCGCTGGCTGGGTGGTCGAGTACCGCATCGGCCAGGCCGGCGGCATCGAGGCGCGTGTCGACTGGACCAAGCGAGCCGCGAACGGCATCAGCGCTCGCGAGTACCGCTACGTCTCGCCCGTGTTCACTCACGACGAAGCCGGAGTCATCGACCGCTTTTCCTCATTCGGCCTGACCAGTAAGCCGAATCTGGTCCTCAAGTCCCTCAACTCTGAAACCACCCCCACCCCGGAGAAACTCCCGATGGAGCTTGCAGAAGCCATCCGGGCCGCCCTTGGGCTGCCCGAAAACGCGACGGAACAGGACGCCGTCGCCGCTATCAACGCGCTGAAGGAGGCCAAGGAAACGGCCCTCAACAGCGAACGTCCCCCGTCCCTGAAGTTGTTCGTTCCCCGCGCTGACTACGACGTCCTGGAGCGCCGTGCGATCAACGCCGAGCAGCAGCTCCAGGACCGCGACAAGAAAGATTTGGACGTCGCGATCAACGCCGAGATCGAGCAGGCCCTCAAGGCCGGAAAGATCACCCCGGCAACCAAGGGCTACCACATCGCTATGTGCCAACAGGAAGGCGGCCTGGAGCAGTTCCGCGCCTTCGTCAAAGCCGCCCCCTCCGTGACTGATCCCGTCGTAAGCGACGACCAGCCGGAGCAGCGTGGAACGGCCCTCAACTCGGAACAGCTGCAGGCCGCGCAAATGCTCGGCATGACCGCTGAGTACTACGAAACCCACGTCCTCAAAGGGGGCAAGTAATGGCTGTAAAAATTTCTCCCGCGCTGCTCGCCGCGCTGTTCGCCGGCTATCGAGGCGAGTTCCAAAAGGCATTTTCGGAAGCCGCCCCCCAATGGTCTCGTGTCGCTACGCTGGTCCCCAGCACCACGGCGTCGAACATCTATGCATGGCTCGGGCAGTTCCCGACGCTGCGCGAGTGGATCGGGCCGCGCGTTCTCAAAGAAATGGCCTCCGGCGACTACACCATCGTCAACAAGTTGTTCGAATCGACTGTCGGTGTGCCGCGAACGGCTGTTGAAGATGACCAGGCCGGCCTGTTCGTCCCCATGTTTAACGAGATGGGACGCGCAGCGGCGTACCACCCGGATCACCTGGTCTTCTCCCTGCTGTCGCTTGGCTTCGGTAACAAGTGCTACGACGGCCAGAACTTCTTCGACACCGAACACCCTGTGTATCCCGACGTTGCCCGGGAAGGCACCCCCGAGCTGGTCAGCAACATGGATTTCCCGTCGACTAACGAAGGGCCGACTTGGTATCTGATCGATGACACCCGCGCGCTGAAGCCGATCATCTTCCAGGAGCGCACCAAGCCCGAACTGGAAAGCAAGACCAACCCCGCCAACAGCGATCACGTCTTCGACCACGACGAATACGTGCACGGCATCCGCTACCGCTGCGCCGCCGGCTTCGGTCTCTGGCAACTGGCCTATGCGTCCCGCCAGCCGCTGGAGCCCGAGTTTTATGGCAGTGCCCGCGCGGCCATGCAGTCGTTCAAAGCCGATGGCGGCCGCCCGCTGAAGCCGAACCCGGCGACCCTGGTCGTTCCGCCCCAGCTGGAGGCGCAGGCGCTGCGTCTGGTGGCCAAGGACGAGAACGGCGGCAATCCGTGGGCCGGTAGCGCCAAGGTGTTGGTCTGCACTGACCTCGTCGAATGGCGTCCGAATCCGTGATCGTCCGTATCAGGGCGAGCCGGGACGGCTATTTCCGCTGCGGGATTGCCCACCGCAGCAACGCAACCGACCACCCCATCGAGCGGTTCACCGAAGAGCAACTGGAGCGCCTGAAGCGCGACCCGGACCTCACGGTGCAACTGATCGATGGCGAGTTGCCCAAAGGCGAAGACCAGGACCAGGACGAGCGCAAGGCCGACGAAGAGCCGCCGGCCAGCGGGGATGCCAAACCCGCGACGGCCAAGCCCAAGTCGGCGGCCAAGCCCGCCGCTGCAAGGGGCGCGACCAAGGGCGGTAAGGGTGCCAAACCTGCCGCGAAAAAGGAGCAGCCTACCCAGCAGCCGGAGCCCAAGCCGACCGGTGAATGCGGCGAAGGTGGCGCAGAGGGAGGCGCGCAGTAATGGCTTACGCCACGCGTGAGCAGTTCATCGACCAGCACGGCCTGGATGCCGTGCTGGTCGTTGCCGACCGCGACCAGGACGGCGCGCCGGATGATCAGGTGATCGCTGATGCGCTGGTCCGAGCGACTGCGGAAATTGACAGCTGGATCAGCGTCAAGCACCGCCTGCCGCTGCCAGTCGTGCCGGATCACCTGGTCAGCCTGTGCGGCGATATCGCCATGTACCGGCTGAGCGCGGATGGATCGCTGACCGAAGACAAGCGCAAGCGCTATGAAGATGCGGTGCGTTACCTGCGCCAGGTTGCCGAGGGTGTCGCCGGGCTGGGTCTGCCGACCCCGCCCGACGCACCGTCGAGCGGTGAGGCGTTCTTTGAATCGCAGCCGATCCGCTTCGGGCGGCTGCTGTGACGGGCGCCGCCGTTCGGATGGACCTGGCCCAGGACCCGCGCGTCGCGCGCTACCTGGATCGACTGGCCCAGTTCAACGTGGAACCGCTCCTGGAAGGGCTGGGTGCTGAAGTCGAGTCACAGACCCGGCGCCGCATCCAGAGCGACAAGACCAGCCCGTCGGGCGAGCCCTGGCAAGGCTGGTCGGAGGCCTACGCAGAGAC
>NZ_QKRU01000153.1:0-3679 GCF_003234055.1 Pseudomonas sp. 57B-090624 | reverse complement strand
GCAGTAGCGGCGCGCCTGCGGCAATCCACCGTCCTCCCCCGGACGACGAGCTGTTGCACAATCCCCCGCCGAGCCCGGCGCCAGACCGGGCCATCGCTTCGCCTGCGCGTGTAGACCTGACCCGGGTCCCCGGACCCTCCAGCGAGGTTTACCCAATGAGCATCACCTCCAGCGGCATCTGCGCCGCCGCCGACCAGCTCAACGGCTTCGTCGGCTTCAACACCAAGACCGGGCGGCACATCGTGCGCTTCAGCGAGGACTCGTTCGGCATGGATGTGGACAACGACAGCATCATGCCGGCCTGCGAATTCGTCTGGCAGCCCCATGGCGACCGCACCATGACCCTCAAGCGTGAGCTGATCCAGCTGCTGCTGGAGCAGAACATCGACGATCGCCTCAACGTCACCGAGCCCCTGCGCGTCTACATGCGCCGCAAGGACCTGCCGGAAATCACCGCCGAGCGCCAGCTCAAGCCGTCCACCCTGACGGCCTGAGCCGTGCCCCGCGTCGCCCGGCGCCGTCGGGCCCGCCCAGCGCCCGGCCGACGCCGCCTGCCCGAGCCCCCTGGATGGCCATTGAAAAGGCAGGCGAGGCGGCGCGGCCGTTCTTCGACAGCGGCTAGACCTTGATCACCACCGCCGGCTGGGGCACGCCGTCGGCATCCAGCTCGTAGCAATAGGCCTCCTTGAGATCGGCCTTGCCGCTGTCGGTGTAGACCAGCAGGCGCTTGCCGTCGGTGCGGGTCTTGACCAGGCCGTAGGCACTGCGGCTGAAGGCGAAGAAGTCGCCGCGCTTCTCCGCCTTTTCCTTGTCGGAAAGATGCGCCCAGCCCTCCAGGCGGAAGAAGGCCACCAGCTCGGTCACGAACACCAGTGGCTCGTCCACCCGCGAGTAGCGGCCGAGCGCGCCCATCAGGGTGGCGCGGGGGTGGATGTACTCGTTCATCGGGTCATCACCGCTGGAGACGATGTTGACGATGGACTCGACGCGCTTGAAGAAGCCGCCGGAGAAGTCCGCCGAGCCGTGGTGCGGCACCTTGAAGACCTCCGCGCGCAGGTCGATCTCGCCGGCGTCGTGCTGGCGCGCCAGGGTACGCCCGGCTTCGTCGTTGAGGTCACCGCAGAACAGGTAGTTGAAGCCGCCATAGCGCAGGCGGAAGACGATCGAATGGCCATTGATGGTGTGCGAGGCGGAAAAACCGGCGAACCCCTCGGCACCGATGTCGAGGGACTCGTGGCCGACACGCGGCCCGGAAGGCGTGCTGCCGAGGAACGGCAGGCCGCTCGCCCCGCCGGCCTCGCTGAGCAGCGGGCCGAGCACCTGCACGTCGATGTCCTCGTCACGCAGGAAATCGAAGGCGTCGTGCTGGCCCTCGGACAGGCGGCGGAACTCGATGCCGGGGTGCCCCAGCTGCGCGGCCCGTGCCTGCCAGGCCTCCAGCGCCTTGCGCCAGGCGCGGAAGTCGGTGTTCATCGCCTCGGCCGGGACTTGCAGCGGGCTGTCCAGCAGCGGCGTGAGCAGCTTGATGCCGTCGGCGTCGAGGGTGGGGCCGAGCAGCTCGGTTTCCTTGCGCCTGGTCTTCGAGCGCTTGACCAGGCCGTTGTGGTAGATGCGCCGGGGCTCGATGAACAGGCGCTTGCGCGGTTCGGCGTTGGTCTCCGAGCGCTGGATCTGGGTCAGGCCGGAAAAGTGGTCGGCATCGCCATGGGTGACCAGGATGCAATCGATCGCCTTGGGTGCCTCGGCGCGGGAACCGCGATAACGCGCGGCCAGGTAGCGCGCGAACATCTGGTTGTCGCCACCATCCACCAGCATCACCTTGCCGCCGGGGGTCTCGATCACCGCGCCATCGCCCTGCTGCACGTCGACGAAGTTGACCTTGAGCACCCGGCTGTCCGCCCGCGGGATCACCAGGTCGGCCGGTTTCAACCGACGCCCGTTGCGGCGCGCGGACTTAGGCGGTACCAGCCAGGCCTCGGTGGCGACCGGCAGGATGCTGCCGTCGGAGCGCTCCTGGTAGGTATGGGTGGCGATGCGCAGGTGGGTGTCGGTCACCTCCAGCACATCGACGTAGTCGCCCCAGGCCAGGGTGTAGAGCAGCTTGCCGGCCTTGGGGGCGTCGTAGACGTTGGCCAGGTCGACGGCAAGCACGGCGGCGGTGGTGGTCATGCTCAGGCTCCTTTTGCGCATGCTGGGCGCGCAGGAGCATAGAAGAGCGGTGGGCAAGCTGCCGCCGGCACGGCCAGGTCCCGACGAAGGTCGGGAGCGCTCAGTCGTCGGCGGCGGGGTCGAGGCCAGGGAACAGCACCTCGGTGAAGCCGAACCTGGAGAAATCGGTGATGCGCGAGGGATACAGGCGGCCGATCAGGTGATCGCATTCGTGCTGCACCACCCGCGCATGGAAACCCTCGACGCTGCGGTCGATCGGCCTGCCCTCGGGGTCGAGGCCCTGGTAGCGGATCGCCCGGTGGCGGTTCACCACCCCACGCAGGCCGGGCACCGAGAGGCAGCCTTCCCACCCCTCCTCCAGCGCCTCGCCCAGGGGCGTGATGACCGGGTTCAGGAGAATGGTGGGCGGCACCGGCGGTGCGTCGGGATACCGCTCGCTGCGCTCGAAGCCGAAGATCACCAGTTGCAGGTCGACGCCGATCTGCGGTGCGGCCAGGCCGACGCCGCCGACATGCTCCATGGTCTCGAACATGTCGGCGATCAGGCGCCGCAATTCATCGCTGCCAACGAGTTCGGCAGGCACCGGAGGGGCGATGCGCAGCAGGCGCGGATCCCCCATCCTGAGGATTTCTCGGATCATCGGTCACTCTCCGTAGGGCCGTTGAAAGGAGCGGATGAAGCCAGCAACCACGCGGCTTTGCAAGGTTCCAGCGCAACGCGACGGGCAAGCGGGACGGCAGCCGGCGAAAGCCTTTTGGCGAGATGCGAATAAAACTGTAGGCAATCCCCGCGAGGACGGGTATGGTGTTGCGCACTGTGCTGCATGTGTCACCGTAAATCGATCCACGGTTTCAACCTTCGATTTATCCACTCTTTGCGCTCAGTCCGGCCTGGAAAGTTCCAACGCCGTGTCAACTTTGTTCAAGGAGTTTCAAAATGGCTGATCGTCAAACTGGCACCGTCAAGTGGTTCAACGATGAAAAAGGCTTCGGCTTCATCACCACCGATAACGGCCCGGACCTGTTCGTTCACTACCGCTCCATCCAGAGCGCCGGCTTCAAAAGCCTGAAGGAAGGCCAGAAGGTTTCCTTCATCGCCGTGCAAGGCCAGAAGGGCATGCAAGCCGACGAAGTACAAGTGATCTGATCACTGCCGTACAAGGAAACCGGCCTTCGGGCCGGTTTTTTTTTCAGGGTATTTTCTTCACCGCCGAGCCCTGCGGCACTGTCCTTGAAAAGGAGCCCCCATGCGTATCAAGAACTCCCACAGTAGCAAGCCCAAGGCCCCGCCCGCCGTCGAGACCAGCGAGTCGATCGCCGAGCAGGTCGCTGCCTTCCTGAAGTCCGGTGGTGAAATCCAGAAGATCGCCAAGGGCGTCAGTGGCCAAGGCGCTCCGAGCCGCCACATCCGTATCGGCAAGTAACGTCCTTCCGCGCCCCCTGGCGAGTGAGCCCGCTCATTCGCCGGGCGCAGCTTCGACACCGCGCCATACCCTCCCCGCTGCCTCCCC
>NZ_QKRU01000152.1:0-3870 GCF_003234055.1 Pseudomonas sp. 57B-090624 | reverse complement strand
GGGCTTCGGCTCGCTGGGCGGCATCGCGCCGAGCAGCTGCTTGGCGGCGTTGAACACGTGCAGGCAAGCCCCGCAGCGCACGGCGCCCTGGGCTGCGCCCAGCTGGGCGCGGCTCACACGGAAGCTGGTCTGGCAATGGGGGCACTGGGTGACGAAGCTTTCGGTCATGCGGCGGTCCGTGCGAAACAAGGCGCCAGTCTACCAACTCGGCAACGCGCTGGCGCGGGTCTGCTCATGCTCTGCTCAGCGACGTACGCCGCTGATGCGCACCCAGCCGTCCTTGTCGGCGGTGGGATCGAGGGCGAAGGCGTCGGCGTAGGCGGCGCGGACTTCCTCGGCCTGCTCGGCGAGGATGCCCGACAGCGCCAGGCGGCCGCCGGCCTTGACCAGTGCGGTGATCTGCGGCGCCAGGGACACCAGCGGGCCGGCGAGGATGTTGGCCACCACCACGTCTGCCTGCTGCTGCGGCATGTCGGCGGGCAGGTAGACGGGGAACAGGGCCGGGTCGATGCCGTTGCGCGAGGCGTTGTCGCGGGAGGCCTCCAGGGCTTGCGGGTCGATATCGGTGCCCACCGCCTGGCGCGCGCCGAGCAGCAGGCCGGCGATGGCGAGGATGCCGGAGCCGCAGCCGAAGTCGATCAGGTCGCAGCCGTCCAGCTCCTGGCCGTCCAGCCATTCCAGGCACAGTGCGGTGGTCGGGTGGGTGCCGGTGCCGAAGGCCAGGCCCGGGTCCAGCAGCAGGTTCACCGCGTCCGGCTCCGGGGCTTCGTGCCAGCTGGGCACGATCCACAGGCGGCGGCCGAAGCGCATGGGCTGGAAGTTGTCCATCCAGCTGCGTTCCCAGTCCTGGTCTTCGATGCGCTCGATCTGGTGCTCGGGCAGCGCGCCGCCGGTGAGCAGCTCCAGATGGGCGACCAGGTTGGTTTCGTCGGTATCGGCTTCGAACAGGGCCAGCAGGTGGGTGTTGGACCAGAGCGGGGTGGTGCCGAGGTCGGGCTCGAAGATCGGCTGGTCTTCGGCATCCATGAAGGTCACGGAGACGGCGCCGACTTCCAGCAGCGCGTCTTCATAGGTTTCCGCCTGATCCGGGGTGATGGCGAGACGGACTTGTAACCAGGGCATGGCGGAACCTCGATGCGGTGAAAATATGGCCCTTATGGGCGCCTGTAAAAACGTCGGCGAGGCCGGCAGCGCAAGGCAAGAACAGGCGAAAAAGCGCAGTTTACGGGGTGCAACTGAGCATTTTTAGCCTGTGTTTAACGCGGCGATGGCAGCGCAGGTGGTTTTTGAGATGGCTTCATGGGGCGGGCAAGCTTACTTGAGGCTCCGATGCCGCGCCAGCCGGGCGCTCCGGGCGGTCGAGGCCGCGATAGGCGAGGTGGCAGGCGCCGCCGCCGAGCAGGGCGGGCAGCAACAGGTTGAGCACCGGCACCATCGCCAGCAGCAGGATGAGCAGGCCGAAGGCGATCATCGCCCCGCGCTGGCGGCGCACCGCCTGCATCTGCTCGGCGCCGCTGGCGAGGCCCGACAGCGCGGCGGGCACCAGGAAGCGCACGTTGAGGTAGCCCAGGAGAATGATCAGCAGCACGCCGTTTATAACCGGTATCGCCAGGCACAGCAGTGGGCCCAGGCCGATGCCCAGCCAGGGGCCCAGGTGGTAGCGACCGGCGCGCAGCAGGTCGCTGGCCGCCGGGCTGCGCGAGGCCAGGCCCGGGTAGGGCTTGAGGGCGCGCTCGCGCAGGCTGCCCATCAGCACCCAGCGCAGGGCCAGGCGGATGCTGATGACGACGGCCGCGACGAACAGCACGCCGACCATGGCCAGTGCCAGGAGAGCGGAATACACCAGCATCAGCCCCACTGCCGGGGCGATGCCGGCCATGCCGCTGACGGTGGCCGGGCCGCCGGTGAGGCTGGGCATCAGGCCGAACATGGCGGCGCCGGAGATGACGAAGAACGACAGCAGTCCGGCGGCCTTGAGGATGATTTCGGCATGGGCGTAGAAGACCCAGCTCCAGAAAACCAGAGTCAGCAGGCAGAGCCCGGAGGAGCGCAGGAGGATGCCGGGGCGCAGGCTGGAACGCAGGGCCAGGCCGAGGCAGATGAAGGCTTCGCCGAAGGCCGGGCCGATGGCAAGGATGCGGGACTTCAGGGACATGGCGATCCTTCGCGTGAAATGAAGAAGGGCCGCATTATGCGGCCCTTCCAGGGTTGCCGGGCTTACTTCTTGCCCAGTTTGTGCTCGAGGTAGTGAATGTTCACGCCCCCCTTGCGGAAACCCTTGTCGCGAGTCAGGTCGCGGTGCAGCGGGATGTTGGTCTTGATGCCGTCCACCACCAGCTCGTCGAGGGCGTTGCGCATGCGCGCCATGGCCTCGTCGCGGTCCTTGCCGTAGGTGATCAGCTTGCCGATCAGCGAATCGTAGTTCGGCGGAACCGCATAGCCGCTGTACAGGTGCGAGTCGACGCGCACGCCATTGCCGCCGGGTGCGTGGTAGTACTGCACCTTGCCGGGGCTGGGCATGAAGTTGTCCGGGTCCTCGGCGTTGATCCGGCATTCCAGGGCGTGACCACGGATGACCACGTCCTCCTGCTTGATCGACAGCTTGTTGCCCGCGGCGATGCTGAGCATCTCCTTGACGATGTCGATGCCGGTGACCATCTCGGTGACCGGGTGCTCCACTTGGACGCGGGTGTTCATCTCGATGAAGTAGAAGCTGCCGTTCTCGTAGAGGAACTCGAAGGTACCGGCACCGCGATAGCCGATCTCGACGCAGGCCTGGACGCAGCGGGCCAGCACTTCGGCGCGGGCCTTCTCGTCGATGCCGGGAGCGGGGGCCTCTTCCAGCACCTTCTGGTGGCGGCGCTGCAGGGAGCAGTCGCGGTCACCCAGGTGGATGGCGTTGCCCTGGCCGTCGGAGAGGACCTGCACTTCGACGTGGCGCGGGTTGGTGAGGAACTTCTCCAGGTAGACCATGGAGTTGCCGAACGCCGCGCCGGCCTCGGTGCGGGTCAGCTTGGCCGACTTGATCAGCTCGTCGGCGCTGTGCACCACGCGCATGCCGCGACCACCACCGCCACCGGCGGCCTTGATGATCACCGGGTAGCCGACTTCCTCGGCGATGGCCAGGGCGGTCGCTTCGTCTTCCGGCAGCGGGCCGTCGGAGCCCGGGACGGTCGGTACGCCGGCCTTCTTCATGGCGTCCTTGGCCGACACCTTGTCGCCCATCAGGCGGATGGTGTCGGCTTTCGGGCCGATGAAGGCGAAGCCGG
This sequence comes from Pseudomonas sp. 57B-090624, assembly GCF_003234055.1. Taxonomy (NCBI): domain Bacteria; kingdom Pseudomonadati; phylum Pseudomonadota; class Gammaproteobacteria; order Pseudomonadales; family Pseudomonadaceae; genus Pseudomonas; species Pseudomonas sp. 57B-090624. The sequence continues at coordinate 601 of NZ_QKRU01000152.1, read as the reverse complement.
AGTTCTCCACCTGTTCGGCGAAGTCGGCGTTCTCGGCGAGGAAGCCGTAGCCCGGGTGGATCGCCGTGGCGCCGGTCACTTCGGCGGCGCTGATGATCGCCGGGATATTGAGGTAGGACTGCGCAGCCGGGGCCGGGCCGATGCATACGGTCTCATCGGCCAGGGACAGGTGCATCAGTTCGCGGTCGGCCGTGGAGTGCACCGCCACCGTCTTGATGCCCAGCTCCTTGCAGGCGCGCAGGATGCGCAGGGCGATCTCGCCACGGTTGGCGATCAGGACTTTTTCCAGCATCTCAGCTCTCCGCGGTTCAGACGATGGTGAACAGCGGTTGGTCGTACTCAACCGGCTGGCCGTTCTCCACGAGGATGGATTCGATCACGCCGCTGGCTTCGGCCTCGATGTGGTTCATCATCTTCATCGCTTCGACGATGCACAGGATGTCGCCCTTCTTAACGGTCTGGCCGACTTCGGCGAAGTTCGCCGAGGTGGGCGAGGCGGCGCGGTAGAAGGTGCCGACCATCGGCGAGCGCACCACGGTGCCGTTGAGCTTCTTGGCGGCCGGAGCGGCTTCGACCGCCAAGAAGCTCAACGGCACCGTGG
>NZ_QKRU01000151.1:0-3914 GCF_003234055.1 Pseudomonas sp. 57B-090624 | reverse complement strand
GCCATGCAGTTGCGCCAAGACCAGATTGACTACCGCAACTCTCTTAACGAGACCATCGCCACCACCGCGAAGTACGCCGACGCGGTGATCCTGCCGGCCAATGCACTGGCCCAACTGACCGAGGAAGAGAAAAAGGCCTACATCGAGCGCCTGCGCCTGGCCGAGAACCACTACCGCAAGGTGGCCGAACTCCAAAGCCGGGACGACATGGAGAAGAACGGCCCGACCGCTGCCGTCTCCCAGGAAGCCCTGGCCGCCCAGCGCCGGGCTAGCGAGTTCCGCAAGGCGCAGGCCGACGTCGAGGACGCCCACCACGAACGCGAGGCGGCCGAGGCGCGGCACAACGATGCGGTGACCAAGATCAAGGCCGACCAGCAAGCCAACATCCAGAAGGCGCTGGCGGCCGAGGTGCGTCTCTACGAAGAGGCGACGAAGAAGGTGGAGGCGGCGAACAAGAAAGCCGCCGATGCCATGAAGAAGCGGGTGGACATCAACAAAGAGTTCGCCCAGCTCAGCAAAGACCTGGCCAACCCGCAGAAGGATGGCCCGGCGACCGTCGCCGACGTCACCACCCTGAAGGCCGGTGCACGCCAAGACGTCCAGAAAGGCGACTCGGCCGAGGCACTGCGCAAGGTGCGCCAGGCGGCTGCGATCCTGCGCGAGCTGAAGGAAGCCGGGGCCAACACCTACGGTTTCGCCGGCATGGCCAAGGAACTGGGGCAGATTGCCGACCAGGCCGCACGCATCGACGAGACCAAAGCCGACGTCGAGAAGATCGACGCCCAGGGCTCGGTGGACGAGATCAAGGCGCGCATGGATGACCTGCTGGCCAAGGCCGAGGCATTCAAGCGCATCAACGTGGAGTTCGCAGGCTTCGAACAGTCGGCGGCCCAGTTGGAAGCCCAGGCCGTCGCCCTGGCCGAACGCCTCAAGCAGTACATGACCATCCCCGTTAACTACATCGGCGCTGAGGCAGACGCGCAGAAGGGCGCCAACAAGGACGCCAAGAACATCCTGGAGCCGAAGCCGATCAAGCGCGCCGCTGGCGGCTGGATCGACGGGCCAGGCTCGCCCACCAGCGACAGCGTCACGGTCCACGCCTCGCGCAATGAGTACATGATCCAGGCGCGCGCCGCCATGCGCCTGGGCGCGGCGAACCTGGAATACATGAACCGCACGGGCGAGCTACCCGCCAGCCGCGCCGCCCTGGTGCCAAGCATCCCGCAACTGCCCGACAGCTTCAGCCGTATAGGCGAGCGCCAGCCGCTCAACCTGGCGATGCCCTGGGGCGGCTCCTACGCCCTGGAAGGTTCGGCCAGTGAAGTGGCCCGCTTCCAGGAAGACCTGGAGCGCGTGCGAACCAAATTCATTGGAAGCAAGCGATGAACGACGTAACTCCCCTGATCCTGGGCGGCATCGAGCTGACCAAGGACGATGGCGCGATTCGCCAGAGCTACGCCCCAGCGGATGGCGGAAGCGCAGAACTGCGCATGGCCGATGGCCTGCTCATCAAGCAAACGCACTGGCGCAAGACCGTCATCAACACCAGTGCCTCCGGCTACATCGATCCGCCGTGCGCGTTCCTGGACTACTCCCGTCCCCTGGACCTGTGGTGCATCGAGCCGCAGGCAGCATCCGGCAAGACCAACGAGTTTCAGCTCCCCCCGGCCGCTGCCCGCCGCCCTGACGTCGAGCCCTGGGCCTGGGTGTGGGTCAATGGCAATTGGCACGCCGCACCGCTGACGCTCCAGGGTGACCTGGCCATCGTCGAGGCGGTGCCGGGTGCACGCCAATACCGCGTGTTCTGGCTACCTCGGTTCGTGGTGTTCACCGCCGGCATCGTCAGCGAGTTTGACGAGCTACGGGGCACCTATGACTGGTCGTTTGAGGCGAGGGAACGGTAATGCTTCTGAACGCATCGCCCCTCAATACAACCCTGCTCAACGGCCGCCGCAACACCACGCGAAAACCCGAGGTCATCACGCCGGCCGACAGCACGCGCTGGCGCCTGCGCCTGGTGCTCAACGGCCAAGACCTGTCGCACCGATTGACTGGCACCGTCACCATTGACCGGGACGCGGGCGCCGCTCGCGTGCTCACCATCAGCCTGGTGCCCGAGTCTGGCGCACTCGACCTGGACGTGCTGACCGGCAAGCCGGTGCAGCTGTGGCGCCAACGCCTGGAAGGCGTCGCCGTGGTCGCGGAACAGCTGCGATTCACTGGGGTGACCCTGCGGCCGCGCTACAACCCAACCTCGGCGGTGCTGACCATCACGGCCAGTTGCGACCTACAGAACCGCGTCGAGCTGATGACCATCGAGCAAATCGACGCCCTGGTGCCGGGCGTCTGGTCCGCTGCTGTGTTCGGGGAACTGTCCAGCCACTGGCAGTACGCCCAGGATCGCGCGTCAACCAGACCCCAGCACCTGGACTGTGCTCCAGACGGCTCTATCCGCGTGACGCCCTGGGCGGCGGCAGCGGCGCCGCACTTCGTGTTCCCGGCCGGCGCGGTGATCGACCGCAGCTTTGACGTCCAGCCGGCCGACGCGGGCCAACTGGTGAACCGCGCCGAGGTCGAAGTCGAGTACCGCTTCACCCGTCTGCGGCACCGCGAACACCGCTACGAATGGGCCAACCCCGCCGGGAATTTCTGTTCCTGGTACGTGCGCACCTTTGAGCTGCCGACCCACAGCATGCTGGCTGAAGCCCTGGAGCAAGCGGACTGGGACCTGATTGGCGACGTCAGCAGCACCGACCTACCGCCCGACATGGTGAACCCATGCGGCATGGGCGGTGGCTGGTACAACAGTTTTACCGAAGACCCGCACATGCTGGGGTTCAGTGTCGCGGTGGCACGGCGCACAGCGCAGACCCTGACCGAGAAATACACTCTCACGCTGCTGGCCAGCGGCTCGATAGCCACCTTTGGCGAGCGGCCGGCACGCGAGCGGTACAGCGACGACGTGGATTACGACAGCCGTAGCTGGGAGACGCTGCCGGTTGACGGGCGTCCGGCCGGCGCCGTCCAGGATGACCTGGGCGACTGGATCATCGACAAGGACGACGGCGCCCGGCGCCTGGACGCGCTCAACGCCGCGCTGTCTCGCGAGTGGGTCAGCATCCTGGAGAGTCACCGCCGCACGCGCGTTGTGTTTGACACTCCCATCACCGACCAGGTGCTCGACACCATCCACACCGCCCGCGTCGAAGTGCTGGGCACCCTGGCCCAAGGGCGCATTGCGCGTGTCCAGGAAGAGTGGGACATCGACGCCGGGTCGGAGATCGCCACCGTCGAGCTGGCTATCAGCCGTGGCGGCGCCGCGATCCAGGGCACGCCCCTGACGCCCCCGGCGCGGCCGCACTTCGATCTGGGGCCGGCCCCCACCAGCAGCACCACCCTGGCTACCCAACTGGGCGGCGACACCCTGAGCCCGGCCTACAACGAAGACCTCGACGGGTTCGCGGGCAATTACTCGGTGATCCTGCCGGGGAGCGAGCAATGCCCCCGGCGCCTGCAAATCACCACGCCCGACATCGAGGCGGCCTACCGCGACCCCAGCGACGGCGAGAAAGCCGCCTCCTACCTGGTCGCCATCCCCACTGACCTGCTCGTTACGGAGGTCCTATGAGTGATTCCGAACTACTGCGCACACTACAGGCACTGGTCGGCCCCGAAGGCCGGAAGTCCCTCAACGTCCTGGAGCCCCGAGGTGCGCTATCTGGCAAGCGCGTGAGCATTGCCTACACCAAGCCCAAGACCGGCACAGGCGGCGGCATTGCAAGCCCGCTGATAGAGACGAATGGAGCGCTGCGCACCTGGTGGCCGAATGGCCCCATCAGCACCGATGGGCTGATTGTGTTTCCGGCCATCAAGGCGCTGAAGTTGCAGGACGCCAACAGCGCGATGGTCGATGT